>RFWA01000589.1 GCA_009922295.1 Betaproteobacteria bacterium | reverse complement strand
TGTCGCGCCTGCACTTTCTGCTCTAAAAATGAGAGCATTTCGAGATCAAAATCGCGCCCGCCACCCTGGTAAGCAAAGGTCGCGTCGGTGAATCGGTCGCACAGCACCACTTCGCCGCGCGCCAGTGCTGGCTCAATACAGGTTTGCAGGTGGTCGCGTCGGGCTGCAAACACCAACAGCGCCTCGGTCATGGCGTCCATCGGGTCGTGCAAGAGCAGCAGGCGCAGTTTCTCTGCCAGTGGCGTGCCACCGGGCTCGCGTGTGAGGGTGAGTGTGCGGCCTTGGGCCCGAAAGGCCTGCGCCAAAGCCTCGATATGGGTCGATTTGCCGGCCCCATCGATGCCCTCAAAACTGATCAAGATGCCTGTCTTGCCTGTCGTCGCTGTAGCCATCCGGTCACTGTCCCCGCTGGTATTTGTTCACCGCCCGATTGTGCTCTTCCAGGCTGGCGCTGAAGGCGCTGGTGCCGTCACCACGCGCTACGAAATACAGGGCCTGCGTACTGGCCGGCTGGACTGCCGCCTGCAGCGAGCCCCAGCCCGGCATGGCGATCGGCGTGGGCGGCAGGCCGCGGCGGGTGTAGGTGTTCCAGGGCGTGTCGGTCTGCAGGTCGCGACGGCGCAAATTACCGTCAAAGGCCTCACCCATGCCATAAATCACGGTCGGGTCGGTTTGCAGCGGCATGCCCAAGCGCAGCCGATTGACGAACACGCCGCTGATCATGGGCCGGTCGCTGGCGCGGCCGGTTTCCTTTTCAATGATGCTGGCCAGCACCAGCAACTCCTGCGGCGTACGCAGCGGTGAGTTGGGTTGGCGGCGCTGCCAGGCGGCTTCCAGCTTGCGGTCCATGGCGTGCAGGGCACGCTTGAGCAGTGCCAAATCGCTGCTGCCGCGGCCGTAGCTGTAGGTGTCCGGGTAAAAACGGCCCTCTGCAGGCACTCCGGCCACACCCAATGCTTCCATGATCTTTTCGGGCGCCAGCCCTTGTGTGTCGGGCCTGAGTAGCTCTTCTTTTTGTAGCGCCGCGCGGACCTGGAGAAAGGTCCAACCTTCCACCAATGTCACCGAACGCAGCGACTCCTCACCGCGTATGAGTTTGAGCAGCAGGCTGCGTGGCGTGCTGCCAGGCTCGATCTCGTAATTGCCGGCGCGGATCTGGCGCGACTGCCCTGACAACCGGAACCAACCATACAGCAACAGCGGGTTGACTTTGGCCCCCGCATCCTTGACAGCCTGCGCTACGCCACGCGGCGGGGTACCGGGGTCGACCGCCAGCTCCAGCGCCTGCGCGCCGGGTTGTAGGTCGTGGTTCAGCCACCATAGCGCTGAGCCACCTAGCAGCGCGGCCAGCACGCCCAGTACGCCCAGTGCAGTTAAAAATCGACGCACAGCCCTAAAGCCCGAGGAGTCATGAGGCAAGCATGATAATTCAGACCATGAACATCCCCACCCTACAAGGCGTCGCCCTCCTGTCCCAGCTTGGCGTGATTCGGGCCGAGGGCCTGGATGCTGCCAGCTTTCTACATGGCCAATTGACGCAAGATACGGCGCTGCTTGGCCAAACCGAGGCCCGATTGGCGGCATTTTGCTCAGCCAAGGGCCGGATGCAGGCCAGTTTTGTCGTCTTCAAACGCAGCCCCACTGAGCTGCTGCTGGTCTGCCCCCAGGACATTCTGGCGCCCACGCTCAAGCGCCTGTCGATGTTTGTGATGCGCGCCAAGGCCAAGCTGAGCGATGCCAGCGCTGATTTTTCGGTCATCGGTCTGGCCGGATCAGCTATGGAGTTAGTAGCAGAAAAAGACCGTCCCGTATGGGCTAAGCTCGATTTAGATGCTGCGAATCTGGTGGTG
>RFWA01000588.1 GCA_009922295.1 Betaproteobacteria bacterium | reverse complement strand
AGGGTGACGCGAATAACGCCACAGGCCTTTGTCCATGACCTCGCCGGGCGATTGCCTTTGCCGCCGGAAGCGAGCCATTTGCCAATCGGCCAGAGCCTCCACCGTGAGACCGGCAGACGCCAGTCCAAAGCCGATCCAAAATAGCAGGCTGGGTGGGCTGGACGATGGCATAGCGATCGCGACCACGATGGGCATGGTGCACAAAAACATCAGCAGACCTTGCAGGCCAAAAACGGCGCGCAGGCTGTACAGGGCGTAGTTGCGGCCTTGCTCAGTCACGTGCTGTCGCAACCGCGCATAACGGCGGTCCTCAGCACCCCAATTGCGGATGCCGATATAAAGGCCAAGCCGCACGCCCCAAACGGTCGCCAGCAAAAGCACCAGCGTCGCACGGGTGCCACCGCCGCCCACAGTGAGCCAAGCCACCCAGGCCACAGCAGCGCTACCCAGTCCCCAGAAGATATCGACGATGCTTGAATCTCGCATCGCAACGCTGATCAACTGACAAGTGCGCGACATCGAATTTTTTTACTTTCTTAGTCAAACTAACTATACTTGATTTGACAGGCCGCAAAGAGCCGCGTCAATGGAGGTGGTAACACGCCAAACCAAATAACCAACAGGAGACACCATGGGCTTTAAGAAGACTTCTCTCGTCGCCATTGCCGTTGCGGCAACGCTTGTGGCGGCGAATACCAGCGCGCAAGTACGCGGCGTTACCAAAGATGAAATTCTGCTCGGCAGTCACATTGACTTGTCTGGGCCAATCGCCGAACTAGGGCGAGCCGGCGTCAACGCCGGCAAGATGGCAGAGGAGGAGATCAATGCGGCTGGCGGTATTCATGGCCGCAAATTGCGCATTATTTGGGAAGATTCTGGCTATGACCCCAAAAAAGCTGTTCTGGTCACCCAGAAGATGATTGACAAAGACGGCATTTTTGCGCTGGTCATGGCCACCGGCAACGCCCCCGCTGAAGCCACTTACCCGATGCTGATCAAGGCAGGCGTCCCCAACTTGTTCGCCTGGGCGGGTAGCCCGATGTTCACTGAGCCCTTGGAGAAAATTAGCTTCGCCTTCTTTCCAACCAATGGCGACACCATGGCCCCAGCTGTCAAGCACTTCGCTGATCAGGGCAAAAAACGCTTCTGCTTCATCTACCAGGACGATGGTTTTGGCGCCGATGTGAAGGAGGGTGTGGACCGAGCCCTGAAGGCCGCCAAGCTCCAGGTGATTGAGGAGGTTGGCTACAAGCGCGGCACAACCGATTTCAGCGCTCAGGTCGCCCGTATGCAGCGAGGCAACTGCGACATGCTGCTACTGGGCACAGTGCCCGCGCCTGCCGCCGGCATTGTTCAGGAGGTGCGCCGACGCAACTGGAATATACCAATTCTTGCATCCGCCAACACCTACGATGAGTCCACGCTGCGCCTGGGCAAGGAGGCCATGGAAGGTGTGCATGCGGCAGTCGTTATTCCTAACCCGGATCCCGATCGGTCGCCGCCTGCGGTCAAGGAGTGGCTGAAAAAATACCAAGCCAAGTACAACCAGCCTGGTTCCTTGTATGGCGCCTATGGCTATGCCATTGTGCATCTGGCCGCTGAAAGCCTGCGTCGTGCCGGCCCCAACCTGACCGTGGACTCGTTGGTCAAAGGCGTTGAATCCATCAAAGGCTATAAAACTATTTTTGGCGGCCCGACGATCAATTTCAGCGACAAGGATCACAAGGGCATGCGTGGCGCACTGCTCTACAAGGTAGAGGGTGGCCGCTGGGTCCCTGAGGGTGGCGAACTGCAACCTGTCCAGTGACAGTCTGCCGGGCATGGTGGGAGGGATCATGCCCGGTCTCCTGACCC
>RFWA01000587.1 GCA_009922295.1 Betaproteobacteria bacterium | reverse complement strand
ACTGAAGGTGGACCCGGCTTCGATTTTTTCATAGAGGCCCGCCGCTAATTCTCGACCCGACAGAGAGTCAGCCTCGTCACGCATGTCACCCAGGCAGCTCAGCAGCGGCACGCCGGCCCGGGCTAACATCTCCAGTTGGAACAGGAAATCGATCACGTCCCGCCGGGCCATTTTCTGGACATTGCCCTTGCGCGCCGCCAAGGCCTTGGCTGATACAAGCTGCAGACCCATGTTCTTGAGCTGCGCCTCCAGGTCCAATTCATTCAGGGCTTCAACCTGCCCTTTGCTCATGGTGCCGGCATCGTTCACTGCCCGGTAGGTAAACTGTGCCATCAGGCCCCCAGATCGGTAAGGTCAACCACCCGACCCACTTCCTCGAGGGTGGTCAGGCCTTCGCGCACACGTCGCAAGCCGTCAACGGCCATTGGCGTGAAACCTCGGCTGTAAAGGTAGTCGGTCATGACCTTGATGCTCGAGCCCTGGGTGACCAGCTCATCCAGATGAGAGTCGAATTTGAGGAGTTCCACAATGGACACGCGTCCTTTGTAACCCTGCTGGTCGCAAATTGCACAGCCGATGGGACGGTAAATGACGGCCGGTGTGCCCGCTCGAAAACCCAACAATTGGGCTTCTGCTTCATTGGGGGTGTCGGGTGCCTTGCATGCCTTGCAGAGCGTTCTGATGAGTCGCTGCGCCACAATGCCGATCACATTACCGGACAGAACATCAGGTTTGATGCCGAGGTCTATAAGCCGTGGAATCGAGCGCACTGCCGAATTGGTGTGCAAGGTAGAAAAAACCTGGTGCCCGGTCATGGCCGCCCTGAATGCCATTTCTGCGGTGTCCTTGTCGCGGACCTCGCCGACCAGAATGATGTCCGGATCCTGCCGCATCATGGAGCGCACACCCTCGGAGAAGTTCATCTTGACGGCATCAGAGATCGAGGTCTGGCGAATGACCGGCATCGGGTATTCGACCGGGTCCTCCAGGGTCATGATGTTGACACCCTCATTATTGAGATGCCCCAAGACGGAGTAAAGCGTTGTTGTCTTGCCCGAACCCGTAGGACCCGTTACCAGCAGGATGCCTTCTGGCCGCGACAGCATCAGGTGCAGCAATTGCAGGTTGGCCTCCGTCAGCCCGAGGCCCGTCAGGGGCAGAATGCCGCTTCTGCGGTCCAAAATCCTCAGGACAAAATTCTCACCATGGATCGTGGGCTGCGCTGCCGAACGAAAATCAACAGGCCGGCCCGAGATGGTGAGTGAAATACGACCGTCTTGCGGCGCCCTGGTCTCGGCAATGTTCATCCCAGCCATGACTTTCAGGCGAACCACCATCGCCGACCAATATCGGATGTGCAGCGAGCGGATTTGCCGCAACACACCGTCAATGCGGTACCGGATACGCAGGAACTGGTTCTCGGGTTCGAGGTGGATATCTGATGCTCCGCGGAGCGTGGCGTCTGCCAGCAGGGAGTCGACCAGCCGTATAACGGGGTGGCTGTACCCGCCGTCGGCCTCTGACGAGATACCGAAGTTGTCTACCTGACCGGTTTCAAGTTCGTGGAGAATGCCATCAATAGACAGTTCGTGGCCATAGTATTGCTCGATGGCACTTTGGATTTCCGCACCATTGCCCAAACGCCAGCTCGGCCTTGGACCGCTCCCGAGCATGGCCCTGATCTGATCGGCAGCCACGATGTCGTTGGGGTTGGCCGAGGCGATGATCAGCTCATTGGTTTGCTTGACCAAGCTGACGGGAAACAGGGAATGGCGTTTGGCCACGGCTTTGGGTATGAGTGCCAAAGCTTGGGCATCGGCCACGATGCCTTTGAGGCTGATAGATTTCTCACCCAG
>RFWA01000586.1 GCA_009922295.1 Betaproteobacteria bacterium | reverse complement strand
GCGATGTGAGCACCAAGAATTACCCCAAGATGACGCTGATCGCCCCGCCTCGCAGCGGCGGCAGCCTCTGCACCCGCAGCTTCATCCCGCACGTGTGCCACGACGCCATTGGCGTGCTGGCTGCCGTCACCGTCGGCACCGCCTGCGTGCTCAAAGGTTCGGTCTGCGAGGGCGTGGCGGTGATGGACGCCGGCCATGAACCGCGGGTGTCGGTCGAGCACCCTACCGGTGAATTCAGTGTGGCGCTGGGGCTGGACCCGGCCAACCCGCAAAACGTGACCCGCGCCGCCTTGCTGCGCACCGCGCGCCTGATCATGCGCGGCGAGGTGATGGTCCCCACCGCGGTGTGGACTGGCCCGCCCGCCTGAACCCCAATCAGCCAAGACCTGAGGAACGCCATGAGCCAACAAACCCTGATCATCGACTGCCACGGTCACTACACCACCGCCCCGAAGGCGCTAGAAACCTGGCGCAACCGGCAGATTGCCGCCCTGAACGACCCGGCCAACCGGCCCCGCGTGGCCGAGCTGGTGATCAGTGACGACGAACTGCGCGAGAGCATCGAGACCAACCAGCTGCGCCTGATGCGCGAGCGTGGCAGCGACGTCACCATCTTCAGCCCGCGCGCAAGCTTCATGGCGCACCACATTGGCGACTTTGAGGTGTCCAGCACTTGGGCGGCGATCTGCAACGAGCTCTGCTACCGCGTTAGCCAGCTGTTTCCAGACCATTTCATCCCCGCAGCGATGCTGCCGCAAAGTCCGGGCGTGGACCCCGCCACCTGCATCCCCGAGTTGGAGCGCTGCGTGCGCGACTATGGCAACGTCGGCATCAACCTCAACCCCGACCCGTCCGGCGGCCACTGGACCTCGCCCCCCTTGAGCGACCGCGTCTGGTACCCGATTTACGAAAAAATGGTGGAGCACAACATTCCGGCCATGATTCACGTGTCGACCAGCTGCAACAGCTGCTTCCACACTACGGGCGCGCACTACCTGAACGCCGATACCACGGCCTTTATGCAGTGCCTGACCAGTGACCTGTTCAAGGATTTCCCCACACTCAAGTTCATCATTCCGCACGGTGGTGGCGCGGTGCCTTACCACTGGGGGCGTTTCCGTGGCCTGGCGCAAGAGCTGAAAAAACCGCTGCTCAAGGACCACCTGCTGAACAACATCTTTTTTGACACCTGCGTCTACCACCAGCCCGGCATTGACCTGCTCACCAAGGTGATCCCGGTGGACAACATCCTGTTTGCCAGCGAGATGATCGGTGCGGTGCGGGGCATAGACCCCGAGACCGGACACTACTTTGACGACACCAGGCGCTACATCGAGGCTTCGACCATCGTCGTCGGGGATGACCGTCACAAGATTTACGAGGGTAATGCGCGCCGCGTTTTCCCGCGGCTGGATGCAGCCCTGAGCGCGCGCGGCCTTTAACCCAACAGAGGAGAAACCGATCATGTATGAACTAGGTGTTGTTTACCGCCACATCCAGCGCGCCGACCGCGTGGCCGCTGACGCGCTGGCAGCCTTGGGCTCGGCCACCGTGCACGAGGCCATGGGCCGTGTCGGGCTGCTCAAGCCCTACATGCGCCCGGTCTATGCCGGTGCCCAGGTGTCTGGCACGGCGGTGACGGTGTTGCTGCACCCCGGTGACAACTGGATGATGCACGTGGTGGCCGAGCAGATCCAGCCGGGAGACATCGTGGTGGCCGCCATCACGGCCGAGTGCACGGACGGCTATTTTGGTGACCTGCTGGCCACCAGCTTCCAGGCGCGAGGCGCCCGAGCGCTGGTGATCGATGCCGGCGTGCGCGACGTCAAGGAACTCACCCGCATGGGTTTTCCGGTCTG
>RFWA01000585.1 GCA_009922295.1 Betaproteobacteria bacterium | reverse complement strand
TCGAGCGCATTGCAAATGAACGTGGACGCGCCCTGCTGCCGCGCGGTGGCTATCACCAAGCGGCAATGCAACATGGGGTCTGTGACACGCGTGACAGACAGTTTGCGCTTGCGCTCGTCGCGCTTAAGCGCATTCAGCGGCAACAAAGCGTAGCCATAGCCCTCCTGCACGAGGTCAAGTGCCGAGGTCACCGCGTCAACCTCCAAGGCGATATTGAGTTTGACTTGGCTCATACTCGCCTGCGCCTCAACAAGTTCGCGGATCGCATGCATTCGGCTAGAGATGATGAGCGGGTATCGGCAGATGTCTTTGAAGCGCATGCTCTCTGCAGCGACCACACCCGGCCTGGCGGGTCCGATAAAGTAAAGTTCTTCTTGGAGCAAACTTCGTTTAGTGATCAGATCCGAGCCTGGCGTCTCGTACATGATGGCTGCGTCGATTCGATCGATCAGCAGCGACTCCAGCAGCATCGTCGAAGTTCCCTCAACGACGGTGATGGCGGCATCAGGAAACTGCAGGCGCAAATGATGCACCAGCGAAACGATGGCGAACTTCGCCACGTGTGGCACCAGCCCCAGCGTAAATTTTTGTCCGTTTTTTCCCTCAAGATTTTGCATGGCCTGCTCGGCGCGCTGCACCAGCTCGAGAATATCTTTGCAATGGACGAGGAAAGTTTCACCGCCCTGGGTCAGGGTGGCCCCTCGCCCGTTGCGCACCAGCAGGGCCTGGGCCAGTTTGACTTCCAAGCCACGAACCAACCGACTCAGGGCCGGTTGATTGGTACCCAAGACATCGGCGGCGCGGGTGAAGCTGCCTTGAAGGGCGACCTGCACAAAGGCCTCGATTTCTCTAATCTCCATAGACGCTTCAGTTATGTGAACTCCACATAATAGCTAGATTAGTGCAGCTGTTGCTCGGCTCCTGAATGAGCCCAATAATGCGGGGGTGACAGATACCTTATTGCGTAATGCCTTTATCTACACGGGTGATGCTCGTCACACCTGCTTCGCCCAGGGCGCACTGCTCATTTCAGAGGGCCGCCTGCGCTGGGTTGGGGAGGAGTCGCAGGGCTTAGTTGCGGCACAGGCTCGCGTCGTTGACCTTGGCGGCCGGGTCGTCATGCCGGGACTGATCAACACGCACACGCATGGCGGACTCAGCCTGCATCGTGGTTGCTGCGATTCGGGCAATTTGTTCCAGTGGGCTCAGACCCTCGCACCATTCACCTCCCCGCTAACGCTAGAGGACAACCGGTGGGGCTGCTATCAGGCAGTCCTGGAAATGGTCAGGGGCGGTGTGACCACCGCTTGTGACTGCACCCGTTATGGGGCTGGCTTGTTTGGGTCCGTCGCAGCCGAGGTGGGCATGCGCTCACTGGGTGGGGCCCTCGCAAACTCCCCGTCCTTGCGACCGAACGGCCGGCCCAATTGGCCCTTGGCTCTGGAAGAGACCCAGCAGGCGATGGCCGAACAAAGTGGCGATGGCCGTTGCCGCTTCTACCTGGGCGCGCACTCGCCCTACAGCTGCACCCCAGAGTTGTTGGTCGAGGTCAAAGAGGCGGCCAAACGCCTGGGCTTGCCCTTTGTGATTCACGCGGCGGAAAGCCAGGAGGAGGTGGCGATCGTGCAAAGCCGCTACGGTCGCCGCCCCATCGAACATTTGCACCACCTGGGCGTGCTGGACGCGCAAACTATTCTGGCCCATGGCGTGTGGCTCGACGAGGGCGAGATCGAGTTACTGGCTGAGACCGGCGCCTCGGTATCGCACAACCCGACCAGCAACGCCAAGTTAGCCAGTGGCATCGCACCGGTCATGGCCTTGCGCGCGCGCGGCGTGCCCGTGGGTCTGGGCACAGACAG
>RFWA01000584.1 GCA_009922295.1 Betaproteobacteria bacterium | reverse complement strand
TCTTGCGGCAGGCCACGGCAGTACACCATGGCGTTGATGGAGCTGGAGCCGCCCACCACGCGCCCGCGCGGGAAGTAAATCTGGCGATTGTTCAGGCCGGGGTCTGGCTGCGCTTCAAACTTCCAGTTAACCCGTTGGTCGTAAAACGATTTGCCGTAGCCAATGGGCATGTTGATCCAGAGGCGGCGGTCATGCTGCCCGGCTTCGAGCACGAGCACGCTGGCCTGGCCGTCAGCGCTGAGCCGATCGGCCAGCACACACCCGGCGGACCCGCTGCCGACCACGATGTAGTCGTATTCATCGACTGTCACTGGACACCTCTAGAGAACTGTTCATAGCAAGCACTTGTCACTGGCTTTTTGACTCGTCGGTCGAGTGTAGGTCAGCCGGCGCGGGTGCTTCACGCGTCCGCCTGGGGTCCATTTGCAGCACCGCCTGGGAGCCACTGCCCATTAGCACGTAGTCTGATTTGTGTGGCAGCACAACCAAGCCCTGCACGGTAATGCCAGCAAAGCGCCAGATGCCCAGCGCCAGCAGCACCAGCACCAGGCAAAAGTACAGCATCAGGCTCTCTGGCCCCAGCCAGTCCATCATGCTGCCGCCCAATATCGGGCCGATGGTGGCGCCAATGCCATACAGCAGCAGCAAGCCGCCGGTGACCTCGAGCACTTGAGCGGGGTCAATCAAGTCGTTCACGTGGGCCACGCTCAGCCCATAGATGGTGAAGGCCAGCCCACCGTAAACCACGCCCAGCGCAATCAGTGCACCTTCATACTCCCGCGCCAGGTAGAAACCGGCGCCCGCCACGATGGCGCAGGCGACACACACCCAAAACAGCACCCAGCGCCGGTCGCGCCGGTCCGACAGGTGGCCCACCGGCCACTGGAACACCGCACCACCCAAAATGGTGGCCGCCATGAAGGTGGCTATGCCGACCTCGCTGAAGCCCACGCCCTGGCCGAACACGTGGCCCAGACTGAGCAAGGCCCCGTTCAGCAGGCCCGAGCCCACGGCAGTGATGACGCCGATGGGCGAAATGGCAAACAGCTTGAGCAGGCCCAGCTTGGGCGCATCGGAGGGCTGTGGTTCCTCTACCGGGGTCAGGGTCAGCGGCAGCAGGGCAAAAGAAAAAAGGATGGACACCAGCGCAAACGGCAAGAAACCAAAGCGGTCGCCCACCAGGATCAGCCAATTGCCAACGGCCAGTGAGACGCTGCTAACCGCCATGTAAGCTGCAAAGACCTTGCCGCGCTGATGGCTCTGGGCCACCACGTTCAGCCAGCTTTCCACCACGATGTAGAGCCCGACAATGCACACCCCAGTGATAAAGCGCAAACCCGCCCAGAACCAGGGATTGACCCACAGCGCATGGAGCAGGGGCAGTGCCGAGGCGATCGACGCCATGGCGGCAAAGGCCCGGATGTGCCCCACACGGCGGATGATGGCCGGGCAGGCATAGGTGCCGTGCACAAAGCCAGCAAAGTAAGCCGACATCACCAGCCCGGTCACCAGGCCAGAAAATTTGGCCGAGCCGGCCTGGGCGCCGATGGCCGAAAACAGCAGCCCGGTGGCCACGACCAGCATGCTCACGCCACTCAGCAAGGAGGCCAGCGGCAGCAACAGTTGATTCAACGCATTTCCTTCTGGGGCTTTGGGACAGGGACAAGCCAAAGCGGTGATTAGTCTCCCACAGTGGTCGACGCTGCACGGTTCGTTTTGCGACCCTGAATGGCGCGGCAAGGCGTCGTCCGCATTCAAGACTGTGTCGTACCCGGGCGGCAGTTGGTTTCTGGCCGGCGTTAAAGTGTGGCCTGATCTGCCAGCCGACCCCATCAATAAAGGAGTACACGCCCATGAAC
>RFWA01000583.1 GCA_009922295.1 Betaproteobacteria bacterium | reverse complement strand
GCCAGCAAGACCAGGGCCAGCGGCAAGGACATGATGAAACCGGCCTGCTTGAAGCCCATGGCCCCGACCAGTCCGCCCACCAAAAAGCTGGCGATCAGCTTGCCCTGCAGCGCCAGCTTGTGCCGATTGGCCAGCACCGGTTTCGGGTCGTGACTGGCATTCACGTAAAGCAGTTTGCCCAGCTCGATACCAAAGTCGGTCAACAGCCCGGTCACGTGGGTGGTGCGAATTTCGGCGCGCGAGATCTTGGTCACTACGGCATTTTGCAGGCCCATGATGAAACACAGCAGCAGCACGGTCAGTGGCACAAAAATGGCCCCCGCCAGGTTGATGGCACCGCCAAACAGGCCGAAGATCAGCAGAAGCAGGGATTCCAGCAACAGGGGTAGGCCATAGGCGCTGCGCAGAGCGCGACGCAGGCCCCAGTTCACCAGCACGGCGGTACACATGGCGCCGCCCAGAAATGCCAGAAGCATGCTCAAACTGCCCAGCGCCAGCACCACATGGCCCAGCACCAAAGCGTCTGCAATGCTCGATACCACGCCGGTCATGTGCGAGGTGTACTGGCCCACGGCCAGAAAGCCGCCGGCATTGGTGGCGCCGGCCACAAAGGTCAGGGTCACACCGAGACGGGTGTTCGCCTGGCTGGTGCGTTCTATGTCTGTCCAGCCGCGGATCCAGGGAATCATGGTGATCTCGCAGTCTGAAAGTTGGGTGGGGGGCTAACGCACCCGCAAGCCGGGCGTGGCCCCCGGCCCGGGGTTGAGGATGAAGATACCCGGCTGCTTTTTCTCATCAGCGTGGCTGGCCGCCAGCACCATGCCCTCGGACACGCCGAACTTCATCTTGCGCGGCGCAAGGTTAGCCACCAGCACCGTCAGCTGCCCGGTCAGCTGCTCGGGCCGGTAGGCGCTGGCAATGCCGCTGAACACATTGCGCAGCCGGGGCTGCCCGGTGGCATCGGTCTCGCCGGCGTCCAAGGTGAGGCGCAGCAGTTTGCTGGAGCCCTCCACCGCCTCGCACTGCACGATTTTGGCGATGCGCAGGTCCACCTTGGTAAAGTCGTCGATGCCAATCGGCGCGGCGATATCCTCACCGCCTGGCGCTACAGATTCAATAGCTAAAACCCCAGTATCCACGGGGGCTGGAGCCTCAAACAATGCCTCAAGCTGCTTGATGTCAACGCGCTGCATCAGGTGCTGGTAGCTGCCGATGCGGTGGCCGGCGCCCAGTGCCAAGGCGGCATCCGCCAGGGTCAACGGCGCCACGCCCAGCAGCGCCTCGACTTGGGCCGCCAGCGTCGGCAACACGGGCTTGAGGTAGACCGACAGCACGCGGAAGGCTTCGATGCAGACGGTGCAGACGTCTTGCAGCCGCGCGTCCATGCCGGCCTGTTTGGCCAGTTCCCAGGGTTTGTTGGCATCCACGTACTCGTTGACCCGGTCGGCCAGTAGCATGGTGTCGCGCAGGGCGCGTGCTGTGTCACGGTTCTCATACAGCTGGGCGATGGCGTCCTGTGCGCTGCGCAACGCCGCAAGCAGCGCCTGCCCGTCTGCGGATACCTCACCCAGCGCGCCGTCAAAGCGTTTGGCGATGAAACCGGCTGCCCGGCTGGCGATGTTGACGTATTTGCCGATCAGGTCGCTGTTGACCCGAGCCATGAAGTCTTCGGGGTTGAACTCGACGTCTTCATTGCGGCCGTTGAGCTTGGCCGCCAGGTAGTAGCGCAGCCACTCGGGGTTCATGCCCAGGCTCAGGTATTTGAGTGGGTCCAGGCCGGTGCCCCGGCTCTTGCTCATTTTTTCGCTGTTGACGGTCAGGAAGCCGTGCACGTTGATGGCATCAGGCACCTTGCGGCCG
>RFWA01000582.1 GCA_009922295.1 Betaproteobacteria bacterium | reverse complement strand
CAGCGCCTGCAGGTGCGCCGCCGCCAGGTCGGTGACATGAATATAGTCGCGCACCCCGGTGCCGTCGGGGGTGGGATAGTCAGTTCCAAAAATATCCAGATGCGGCACCCGTCCCAGCGCCACCTGCGCCGCGCGCTTGATCAGGTGCGTCGCCTTAGGCGTGGACTGGCCAGTGCGCCTGGATGGATCGGCGCCAGCGACATTGAAATAGCGCAGCACCATGTGGCGCAACGGAGTCGCGCGCGAAACATCTTCCATCATCCATTCGGTCATCAGCTTGGAGCGCGCATAGGGACTGATCGGCGATTTGCGCGCAGCTTCCGCCAGCGGCTGCTGGGCGTCCTCGGCATAGACCGTGGCGGTGGAGGAAAAGATCAGCTGCTTGATCCCGGCCTCGACGCAGGCCGCGATCAGGCTGCGCGACTTGACGACATTGTTGTCATAATAGCCCAGTGGATCGGCCATCGAATCCAGCACCACGATGGAGCCGGCAAAATGGATGACCGATTCTACGCGGTGATCGGTGATGATCTTTTGCGCCAAAGTGGTATCGGCGATGTCGCCCTGGACGAACGCCGCGCTCTCGCCCACCTGCGCCTTCACACCGGTCGATGACCGGCCCCCACTGAGTGGTCCAGTTGCAATGTTAGTTTAGTGACGGGGCTTGCGCTAGCGCCCTGCTGGCGAACTGATCCGACGGCCAGCAGTTTGCCTCTGGTGCTGGTGGACGGTACCGGAGCGATGAGTGCGGCCTGACGGTATTGTAGTGCCGTCTCCAAGCTTCGATCATGATCTTTGCCTCTTTCAGCGTGTAGAAGATCTCACCATTGAGCAGCTCATCACGAAGCTTTCCGTTGAAGCTTTCGCAGTAGCCATTTTCCCAGGGACTGCCTGGTTCGATGTAGGCGGTCTTGGCACCCACGGCGGCAATCCATCGCCGAAGTGCCAGGGCAACGAACTCTGGGCCGTTGTCAGACCGGATATGGGCGGGAACGCCTCGCTCGACGAAGAGATCGCACAGCGCCTCGATGACCTCCGTGGACTTCAGAGACCTGGCCACACGGATGGCAATCGCTTCACGTGTAAACTCATCGATGATGCAGAGCATACGGAATGCCTTTCCATCGTGGGTGCGGTCCGCGACGAAGTCGTAGGACCACACATGGTTGGGGCGCTCCGGCCGCAGACGGATGCACGATCCGTCGTTGAGCCAGAGCCGACCCCGTTTGGGCTGTTTCGCTGGGACTTTCAGCCCCTCACGACGCCAGATGCGCTCAACACGCTTCCTGTTCACCATCCACCCAGATGCCCGCAGAAGCGCCGTGATCCGGCGGTATCCGTAGCGGCCATACTGGCGGGCAAACTCGATGATGTCGGCTGTCAAAGCCACTTCATCGTCGGGCGTTGTCGGCATCCTTCGCTGCGTGGACCGATGCTGTCCCAGAGCCCGGCATGCCCGCCTCTGCGGTACACCCAGTTCGGCAACAACATGGTCCACACACGCGCGGCGACGTGCGGGGCTTAGAAGTTTCCCCGCGCGGCTTCCTGCAATATCAGCTTGTCCAGCGTCAGGTCCGAGATCGCCCGCCGAAGCCGCGTGTTCTCAGACTCCAGCTCTTTCAACCGCTTAACCTGGTCGCCCTTAAGCCCGCCATACTCGTTACGCCAGCGGTAGTATGTAACTTCCGTCACTCCTATCGCCCGCACCGCATCCGCGACTGGCTTGCCCTGTGCCATCAGCACATCGACCTGCCGTAGCTTCGCGACAATCTCTTCTGCCGTGTGTCTTTTCCTTGCCATCGATCCAATCCTCCTTGGTCAAAACCATACTTCAGGGAGGACCATTTCAAAGGGGGCAGG
>RFWA01000581.1 GCA_009922295.1 Betaproteobacteria bacterium | reverse complement strand
CCTGCCAGCCCTTGGCGCTGATGGCTTTTAGGGGCGTGATGTACTGGCCGCCGGCGTTGTTGACCAGCCCGTCAATGCGGCCGTGCTCGGCCAGCACGGCGGCTACGGTTTGCTTGACCAGCTCTTCCTGCCGGATGTCACACACCTGCAGGCTGGCCTGGCCGCTGTCCTGGGCAATTTCGCTGGCCACCGCCTGCAGCTTATCGAGCTTGCGGCCGACCAGCACCACCCGGGCCCCCAGGGCGGCCAGTTCGTGCGCGGTGCAGCGGCCAATGCCAGAGCCCCCGCCGGTGACGATCACCACCTGGCCGGCGAACAGATTTGGGGCAAATACCGAGGCATAAGTCATCCGATCTCCTTTGAACGCAGGCTCTGGCAGCAACAGAAGTTTGCTACTATAAAGATAGCTGCAACCTCAATAATCACGGGGCTAGAGGCCTATTTTCTTTAAATTTTTGCGAAATCGGGTTTGCGCTTTTCCATGAAGGCGGTGAAGGCCTCGCGGGCTGCCGGCTCGGCCAGCATGCGGCCGAAGCTCTGTGCCTCTTGCACCATGCGCTGCGCCACCACCTCGACCTGGCCCAGCTTCATCAGGCGTTTGGTCTCGATCAGCGAGCCGATGGGTTTGGCCGCCAGCTTTTGCGCCTGGCGCTGCGCCAGTGCCGCTGCCTCAGACGGCGGCACGATGCGGCTGACCAGCCCCATCTCCAGCGCAGCTTCGGCCAGAAAGGGCTCGCCCAGCAGCAGCGCCTCCGCGGCACGGCCGTAGCCCATGCGCACACAGGCCCAGGTTGACAAAGGGCATGGAGAACGCGGCGTTGTCACCCGCATAGACCAGGTCGCAATGGAACAGCAGCGTGGTGCCGATGCCTACCGCTGGTCCGCACACCGCCGCCAGCACCGGCTTGGGGAAGGTGCTGATGCCGCGCAAAAAGCGGAACACCGGCGAATCCATGGTGCTGGGCTTGGCGTTTAAAAAGTCACCAATGTCATTGCCGGCGCTGAAAATGGTCTCATGCCCCTGGAACACCACAGCGCGCACCGCCGGGTCGGCTTGCGCCTGCGCCAGCGCATCGGCCATGCTGGCGTACATGGCGGCAGTGATGGAGTTCTTCTTGTCCACCCGGTTCAGGGTGATGGTCAGCACACCGGCGCTGGTGTCGGTCAGGATGTCGCTCATGGCAGGGGTCCGTTCAGTGGTGCAATCGATTGAAAAGGGGGTTTCAGGCGGCCAGGGCCTCGCGCACAAAGTCCAGCCGGTCCTGGCCCCAGAACATCTGCTCGCGCACAAACATCGTGGGCGCGCCAAATATGCCGCGCTGCACGGCGGCGTCGGTGCGGGCCTTCAAGGCTTCTTTCACCTCAGGCTCGGCACACAGCGCCAGCAGGGCGGCCGGGTCAAAACCGGCGGCGCTCAGGGTCTGGGCCAGCACGGCTGGGTCGCCCAGGTTCAGCGCGTCCACCCAGATGGCGCGGAACATGGCGGCGCAATAAACCTCAAAGCGCGCGTCGCCGCGCAGCTGCAGGCCCACTGCCGCGCGCATCAGCGGCAGGGTGTTGATCGGGAAATGCGGGTTCATCACCAGCGGCACGCCATAGCGTTTGGCAAAACGCGCCATGTCGACAAACAGGTAGTTGCCCTTGAGCGGCACACTGATGGGCGCCCGGTTGCCCGTAGACTGGAACACCCCACCCAGCAGCATGGGCTGCCAGACCAGGGTGGCGCCAGCATCGGCACACAGCTTTGGCAGCTGGGTCCAGGCCAGATAAGAGGCAAGGCTGCCGAAATCAAAATAAAAATCCACGGTTTTGGTCATCAAAATTTCTCCAGGTAAGGGCGTAAATCCAGCTCATGGGTCC
>RFWA01000059.1 GCA_009922295.1 Betaproteobacteria bacterium | reverse complement strand
TCGCCCTTGGGCGTGGTGATGAAGCGGGCAATATCGAGGTGTCCCTGCACCGTACCGGCGTCAGAACGGTAGGAACTGGTGGACATGATCGCCAGCGGCTTGTCGAAGACCCGCGACAGAATATCGCCGGGGCGCATGCCGCCTCGGGCCAGACACAGGATGGTGTCAAACTGCCAGCCCGACTGATGGATTTTGATCGCCAGTTTTTCGATCAGGTTATGGTACTCGTCGTAACTCACGTAGAGGTGTTTGCCGTCTTCGGTCAACATGGAAGCGCTCCTGATTAGATAGCTACAAAGGCTTGCTGCGTATGGGCTAGCGGCTTATTTGATCAATATTTTTGGTTGGTCTGGCTCAATCGGCCAGAAATGGATGTCGCAGCAAAATGGTGTGGTCGCGGTCTGGGCTGGTCGACACCATGTGGATTGGAACACCAGTCACCTGCTCAATGCGCTGCAAGTAAAGCCGGGCCTGAATCGGTAGCCGCTCATAATGGGTCACTCCGACGGTACTGTCACTCCAGCCGTCCAGGACCTCGTACACGGGCTTGCACCGGCTGATGTCGTCGGCACCCATCGGCAAAATGTCGATCAGCTCGCCGTCGAGCTCATAGCCGGTGCACAGCAGCAACTCAGCCAAGCCATCGAGCACGTTTGAGCAGGGCAGCGTCAAACCAGCCACAACGCCGGCTGCGGCCCGTGGTAACGCCTTTTTCGGCGCCCACGGTGCTCATGTGGTAACCCGGCGTGCCCGGTGCCTCCCAGTCCAACTCAGTGGGGAACGGACCGCCGCCCACGCGGGTGCAGTAGGCCTTGGTGATCCCCAGGATGTAATGCAGCATGCCCGGCCCGACACCAGAGCCGGCTGCGGCATTGCCGGCCACGCAATTGCTCGAGGTGACATAGGGGTAGGTGCCATGATCCACATCGAGCAGAGTGCCCTGCGCGCCCTCAAACAGCAGGTTGGCGCCCTTGAGGTGGGCCTCGTTGAGTTCGCGCGAGACATCGGCCATCATCGGCTTAAGCAGCTCGGCGTGGCGCATGGCCTCGACAAAGACAGCCTCAAACTGAACCTGGCCGTCCTGCAAGTAGGGCTGCAGCACGGGACCGAAATCAAAGTCGGCCGAGCCCAGGTAGCTGAGCAACACATGGTTGTGCAGGGCCAGCAGTTCCCGCAGCTTGTCAGCAAAACGCACCGGATGCTTGAGGTCCTGCACGCGCAGGGCGCGGCGGGCAATTTTGTCCTCGTAGGCTGGGCCAATACCGCGCCCGGTGGTGCCAATCTTGGCATTGCCCCCTTTTTCTCGCGCCGCTTCACGAGCCACATCCAGGGCAGCGTGAAAGGGCAGAATCAGCGGGCAGGCCTCACTGATGCGCAACCGCCCGCGCACCTCGACACCGGCCCGCTCAAGTCCCTCAATTTCCTCAAAAAGCTTGGCCGCAGACAGTACGACACCATTACCGATGTAACACTTGACGCCTGGGCGCATGATGCCGCTGGGAATCAGATGCAGCGCGGTCTTGACGCCGTTGATGACCAGCGTATGACCCGCGTTGTGCCCGCCCTGGAACCGAACCACGCCTTGCGCGCTTTCCGTCAGCCAGTCCACCAGCTTGCCCTTGCCTTCGTCCCCCCACTGGGTGCCGACGACAACGACATTGCGCCCCTTGATTAAGTTCATTGATTGACTTTGCTCGAGTTGTATTCAGATGGATTGCACGACCCATTGGCCCGCGACCGAGTTCAGTTCGCGGTCGCAATGGAACTCATCGACTTCGCTCTCATGCCCAGGCAAGGCGCACACCACCGTCTCGCCCTGTGCACGTAGGGCAGCCACGGCCGCTCGCAGGTCATCAGCATCACGCCATGGCGCCCGGATTGCAGCACGCAAGGGCATAGGCGATACAGCACTGACAAGCGCCTTCAAGTCGAGGCTAAAGCCTGCCGCCGGACGGTTTCTTCCGAACACTGCACCTACTTCGTCGTAGCGACCACCTCGCACCAGAGCATCATGGGCCCCCCGGGCATAAATCGCGAAATTGGTGCCGCTGTAGTAGGCATAGCCGCGCAGGTCGGCCAAATCGAAAGTGACCCGGACGCCGCCAAGTCTGCCAGACAGCCACTTTAAATGGGCGAGCGCCTGTTGCACGGCCGGCGTGGCGGGGAGCGCTTTTTCGGCCTCCAACAGCACCCGCTCGTCGCCATACAGTTGTGTCAAAGCCAGCAGACCGTCGCGCGTGACTTGCGGCAACTGGCGGGTCAGCACCTTCAAGGCGCTGCTGTCTTTGGCAGCCAACGCCACATGAACCTCAGCCAGGGACTGCGCGTTCAGACTCACCCCTTCCAGGAGAGTACGGACGATGCGCGCGTCGGCCATGTCCACCGACAAGGTTTGCGCCCGCACCGCACGCAATCCATCAAGCGCCAGAGACAAAACCTCAAGGTCGGCCTCCAGTCCAGCATGGCCATAAATCTCGGCGCCGAACTGCAATGGTTCCCTGGTCGCGTACGGACTGCCCGGACGGGTATGGAGTACCGGTCCGCAGTAACACAGTCGAGTTACACCCCTGCGGTTGAGCAGGTGGGCGTCGATTCGGGCAACCTGGGGCGTGCTGTCCGCCCGCAAACCCAACATCCGGCCCGAGAGCTGGTCCACCAGCTTAAAGGTTTGCAGGTCAAGCGCCTGACCGGCCCCGGTCAGCAAGGACTCTAGATGCTCCAGCAGAGGCGGCATGACCAGCTCATAGCCATAGCAACGCGCCATGTCGAGCAGGTCACGACGGAGTTCTTCGATGTGCCTTGCCTCGGACGGCAAGACATCGGCAATATGATCCGGCAGGAGCCAGGCAGACATGTAAACAGTGTGAAGCGGTTGAAGCTGCGATTTTACCGGGCACGGCCCGGCAAAACCTGGGCTGGGCAAGTCAAGACAACAACCAAATGACGCAGCAGCCGGCCAGAATGCTGCACATTCCGAAAAATCGCAGCTGCCCGTCATTGAGTTGCAGAATCTGAGAAAACATGCGTCGCCATCCTGTGGGCGATAGCACGGGAAACAAGCCCTCGATCACAAGAACCAGGGCGATCGCCAGCCAGAAGGTGTCCTCGCTCAAGGATTACTTCTTCGGCGTTGGGGCAGCCGGCACAGCTGGGCCCGTGTTGCCCCGGAAGACCTTGAAAAATTCGGACGATGACGGATCGACCACCATCACGTCGCTCTTCTTACCTAGACTGGCCTTGTAAGCGTCCAGACTACGGTAAAACTGAGCAAATTGAGGGTCGCGACCAAAGGCATCAGCGTAAATCCGTGAGGCCTCTGCATCGCCTTCACCCTTGATCTTCTGGGCATCGCGGTAGGCATTGGCAACCGCGACTTCGCGTTGACGGTCCGCGTCGGCGCGAATCTTTTCACCTTCTGCACCACCGGTAGACCGAAGTTCATTGGCCACGCGCTTGCGCTCGGCCTCCATGCGTCGGTAGACCGACTCGGTGATGGCTTCGACGTAATCGACGCGGGTGATTCGTACGTCCACCACATCCACGCCCCAGGGCTTGTCGCCACGGACTTTTTCGAGTACCTCCCTCTTGACATCGGTCATCAGCGCTTCGCGTTTGAGCGACAACAGCTCTTTCACTGTGCGCTTATTGATCTCCTCTTGAAATGCATTGCGAACCACACGGTTGAGCTGACTCGCGCCCGCGGCCTCGTTGGTCCCCACATTACGGATGTACTCGGTCGGTTCGGAAATACGCCAACGCACATACCAGTCGATCACGACACGCTGTTTTTCAGCCGTCAACATAGGCTCGGTATCGGTGCTGTCAAGCGTAAGCAGGCGCTTGTCGATGTAGGACACATTTTGAAACGGCGGTGGCAGTTTGAAGTTTAGGCCCGGCTCGGTAATGACTTCCTTGATTTGGCCCAAGGCATACACCACGCCAAACTGACGCTGATCAACCACAAACAAGGTGGCGCTGCCCAAGCCAAGCAGTACAAGCAACGATGCAAAAATAAATCCTAAGCGGTTCATGTCAGGTTCCTAGCGGGTGTCGCGGTCACGCGATCGGGTGGCATCTCTTGTTCGCGCCTCGGCAGTGCTCGGGGGCTGTGCGATACCCGACGCCGTGGCAGGCGTCGATGCCTGCGGCGCCTCCAGCGCCATAGGCGCGGGCTGCGACGACATTTGCATGATCTTGTCCAAGGGCAAGTAAAGCAGGTTGGAACCTTGCTTGGAATCGATCAGTACCTTTGTCGCGTTGGCATAGATCTGTTGCATGGTGTCGATGTACATGCGGTCCCGGGTCACCTGCGGCGCCTTTTGATACTCGGTGAGTACCGAGCGAAAGCGCTGAGCGTCACCTTGGGCCTGTGAAACCACTCGGGACTTGTAGGCATCGGCCTCCTCCTTCAAACGCGAAGCTGAGCCAACCGCCCGGGGCACCACATCGTTGGCATAGGCCTGGGCATCATTTTTTGCACGCTCACGCTCCTGACCCGCCTTAAGCACGTCGTCAAAAGCGGCTTGTACCTGCTCGGGTGGCCTCACGCCGCCTTGCTGCAAATTGATGCCGACCACTTCAATGCCAACCTTGTAACGGTCGAGGATTTTCTGCATCAAGGCGCGCACGCGAGGCCCGATCTGGTCACGCTCCTCGGACAACGCGCTGTCCATGCGCATCTTGCCCACCACCTCGCGCACCGCGGTCTCGGCCGCCTGCACCACCGCTTCGCCGGGGTTCTTGCTTTCAAACAGGTAGGCTCGCGCGTCGCTCAGTCGGTACTGCACAGCAAATTTGATCTCAACGATGTTCTCGTCTTCGGTCAACATGGCCGACTCCCGCAGGCCAGTGGCCTTGATGACGGTGTCTCGCCCCACATCTACCGACCGGATCTGCGTCACGAAGATCAATTCATGGCGCTGGACCGGATAAGGCAGCCGCCAGTTAAAGCCAGCTCCTGCTGTCGATTTGTAACGCCCAAATTGGGTGATCACGGCTTGCTGGCCCTCCTGGACAATGAAAAAGCCGGTTCCGAGCCAAATCAGTATGACCACGCCGGCCACCAAACCCAGGCCAATGCCAGCGCTCTTCATATCTGGCTGGAAACCACCACCCCCGCCCGGCCCCCCTGGGCCGCTCCGACCAGCCGGTTTAGCGCCACCAAAAAGGCTACCTAACTTGCGATTGAAATCGCGCCAAAGTTCGTCCAGATCGGGAGGACCGACACTCGGCCTCTGCTGCTGCGGGCGCTCGGGGCTCCTTGGAGGCGGCGCCTCAGGTGGTGGCAACTCAGGGCGAGTAGGCTCGCCCGTGCCACCAACGTCGGCAGGCTTGTCATCGCCACGGCCCCAGCGCGAGTCGTTCAGATTGAACATCCCTCGTAAGGCATTGCCAATTGACGGCCAGCGAATGGCGGGCAAATGAAGTTTCATCACGATTGTCCCAAGTGTATTGTTACTCGATTGTGCCCAATTGGGTATCTTCCCCAAGCTCAGAACGGGAATAACCTGTTTTCTCGGCGTGCACCGTACCAGGCTTAACTGCCAATGCAAGCTGACGCCGCAGTGCCGCAAGCCCCTCGCCTTGGCGAGCACTGAGAAATAATCGGGGGGTCTGCACGCCGCCAAGGTCAAAGGTATCCTGCAGTTGTAAGGGGCGATGCGCGCTGTCCATGGCGTCTAGCTTGTTGAATACCAGCACCTGCGGAATATCAGCTGCGCCAATGTCACCCAATACCCGCTGAACTTCAGCCATTTGCTCAATAAAGTGGGGGCTCGACGCATCCACAACATGCAGCAGCAGATCAGCATCAACAGCCTCCTGCAAGGTGGCCTGAAAAGCATCAACCAGTCCGTGGGGTAAGTCGCGGATGAAGCCCACGGTGTCAGACAGCGAAACCGACCGCGCTGCATCCCCGAGGTAGAGTTGGCGGGTGGTGGTGTCGAGCGTCGCAAACAACTGGTCTGCTGCGTAGGCCCGTGCCTTGACTAACGCATTAAAAAGGGTACTTTTGCCAGCATTGGTATAGCCAACCAATGAGATGTTGAAAGCGTCGCGTCTCTCTCGCTGGCGCCGCTGAGTCTGGCGCTGGCGCTTGACCTTTCCCAACCTGTCCTTGATCTTCTTGATGCTCTCACCGATCATGCGTCGATCGAGCTCAATCTGCGTCTCGCCGGGCCCGCCACGCATACCGATACCGCCGCTTTGACGCTCTAGGTGAGACCAACGTCTAACCAGCCGGGTGCTGAGGTACTGTTGGCGGGCCAGTTCCACCTGCAGCTTGCCTTCATGACTTCGGGCCCGTTGCCCGAAAATCTCAAGGATCAGGAGGGTCCGGTCGTTCACGGGCAACTCAAGATGTCGCTCAAGATTACGCTGCTGAGCCGGACTCAGGCTTTGGTCGAACAGAACTTCAACCGCGCCCAGCTGAGTTGCCATTAGTTTGATTTCATCGGCCTTACCGCTGCCAACAAAAAGGGCTGCGTCTGGCGCCTTGCGTTTGCAGGTCAAGCGTGCAACCGGTTCGAGGCCCGCTGTTTGCGCCAGCAAGCCCAGCTCATCCAGCTCACCATCGAAATTAGGTAGGCCAAAATCGACCCCGACAAGAAGGGTCAGGGCCGGTTGACGATCACGCGGCTGCAGGTGCGTCACCCTCGCCGGTCGAAAAATTCACGGCCCGTCCCGGCACAATCGTGGAGATGGCGTGTTTGTAGACCATTTGCGTCACTGTGTTGCGCAGCAGCACAACATACTGGTCGAACGACTCGATCTGACCCTGAAGCTTGATGCCGTTCACCAGATAAATAGCGACCGGCACGTGTTCACGCCGCAGCGCGTTGAGAAACGGGTCCTGAAGTAACTGACCTTTGTTGTTCACGATATCCTCCGTGTTCAAGAAGCAACTGAAAGGGAGACGATACCACAGCCCTGTCCGACTGCATGGAGGTACCTTGGCGAAACGACCGGTAGCTTCGTCTCAAGCTGCGACGGGCGCGGCTTCAGGCAGCTTCTTTGCCGGCGTAGGGGTTGCTCGACGTCTTGAGTTCGATCCGCAGTGGCGTGCCGACCAAATCAAATTCCTTGCGAAAGCGGCCTTCCAGGTAGCGTTTGTAGCTGTCAGTGACATGCTCGAGAGAGTTGCCATGAATCACGATCACCGGCGGATTCATTCCGCCCTGATGGGCGTAACGGAGTTTGGGACGGTACATGCCCGAGCGCTTCGGGCTCTGGAACTGCACGGCCTCCAGCAAAAGCCGGGTCAGCACCGGAGTGGACATCTTGCAATTGGCTGCTTTATGGGCTTGCACAATAGACGCCCACAGGGGGCCCAGTCCCTGCCGCTTTTGTGCAGAGACCAGATGCATAGCGGCAAATTTCAGAAAAGGCAAACGCGTTTCAATCGAGCGCTTCACCAGTTCACGCTGGTAGTCATCCACCGCATCCCACTTGTTAACGGCCACCACGACAGCCCGCCCGTTTTCCAAGGTGTAGCCAGCGATGTGGGCATCCTGATCGGTCACACCTTGAGTGGCGTCGATCAGCAATAAAACCACATTGCATGACTCGATGGCTTGCAGGGTTTTGACTACCGAAAATTTCTCGATCGCTTCGAAGACCTGCCCACGCCGCCTAAGGCCCGCTGTGTCGATCAACTCAAATTTCTGGCCGTCTCGCTCAAAGGGCACTGAGATGGCATCCCGCGTCGTTCCGGGCAAGTCAAAGGCGACCAAGCGCTCCTCGCCCAACCACGTGTTGATCAGTGTCGACTTTCCTACATTGGGCCGCCCAGCCACCGCCAATTTGATCGTGCCGGCATCGGGCTGCGTTTCGGCTTCGTCCAGTTCAGGAAGGTGCAGCGGTGCCAAGGCCAATTCAACCAGTGCGCGTATGCCCTGCCCATGGGCAGCAGACACCGGGTGAACATCACCCAGGCCCAACTCAAAAAACTCTACCAGCGGCATGCCTTCACGCACGGCTTCGGCTTTGTTGGCGACCAGCAGACAGGGCTTGCTCAGCCGCCTAAGGTATTTTGCAATGTCGTGGTCCTGAGCGGACACACCTGCTCGGGCGTCCACCACAAAAATCACAACATCTGCCTCGGCAACTGCCTGGCGGGTCTGCTTGGCCATTTCACGGTAGATACCTGTGGTGGCATCTGGCTCGAAACCGCCAGTATCAATGACAATGTAGTCGTGTCTGCCTTGGTGCCCATTGCCATAGTGACGATCACGGGTCAGCCCCGCGTAGTCCGCCACGATGGCATCACGGGACTTGGTCAGTCGATTGAACAGAGTTGATTTGCCGACGTTGGGGCGTCCAACCAGCGCAAGAACAGGCTTCACGAGCGCGCTCACTCGGGCTTAAACCCGAAGATGCCACCCTGCTTTGTCACAATCACAAGAGTCCCATCAGCCAAAACCGGGCCACTCACGACAGCCGAACCGTCGGTAGCCATGCGGTTCAGCAGGGACCCATCGTCTCGGGACAGCCAATGCACTTGTCCCGATGCATCGCCAATTACCACCGAACGGCCGACCGCAAGAGGCGTGCTCAGGCCACGATGCCTCAGTAACTCTGACGACCAGGCAAGCTGCCCATCGGCGCGTTGCCAGGCCATCACCTTGCCGTCACTCTCCACACCAAAAACCAAGCGATCATCACCATGCAAACCAACCGCGCCAGAAGCCGGCTTGGTCCAGAGCACATTTCCGCGGCTGGCGTTGACACACCCAACGGCTGCCTGGAAGGCACGAGCACAAACCATGTCATTGTCGCGGCTGACGCGACCAATCACATCGACCAGCCGTTCAACATCATTGGTACCGCGCGGTGTCGCGATCGACGCTTCCCAGCGCGTACTCCCGTTCCCAGGATTCATACCTACCAAACGGCTACCCAGCCCGACCACCAGTGTGTCCCCGACTGCCAACAGCACGCCAGCCTGTCGCAGCACCAGAGCCTCACCAGGGCGTTGCTGATTCCATAGTCTTCGCCCAGAAGCAGCATCAAACGCCGTCACGCTGCGGTCTGCTGACAGGAGGAAGACCCGACCCCCGGCAACAAGAGGCGCTGTGAAGCCTTGGGCCATCGTTTTCTGACGCCAGAGCTCACGACCATTTTCCAGTACCACCAGTTCATTCTGGCGCGTCAGCACGGCAACGATCCTGCCGTCACTGCCCACGCCGGCGCCTATGGATTCAGCGAGCTTGACGCGCCACACTTCTGTGCCAGTTCGACCGTCCAACACGGCCACTAGGCCATCCGAACTGACGAGCGCGACCAGATTGCCGTTGACCTTGACATCCAGTGGAAAATCGATAAGCCCAACTTTGGCAGACCACGCCAATCTAACCCCAAGCAAGACTGGGTTAGGTCCCAGTTCGGCCGGTTTGATGAGGTCTGAGGTGCCAGAGCACGCCATCAACCCGAGCGCAAAGGCCAGCGCGAGCAGGCTGGTTCGCGCCAAGCGCAAAGGGGACATCAAGGTCACAGCGTACCTTTTGCCACTGCTGCGGGTTGCGGGTCAACGCCCAAAGCATTGAGCTTGACCTCAACCAGACGTCGGTATTCGGTGCGTGGTTCAAAGGCACGGTAGGCCTTGTCGTACTCGGCACGAGCCAGTTCTTTTTTGCCATCAAGCATCAGAACATCGCCCTTTCGATCGGCCACCAGCGCCTCAAACTGGACTGGGAACGGCCCCGCAAGTTGCGTCAGCGCCTCCGCGTAAGCCTTGCCATCAGCCAGAACGGCTGCTAATCGCAAGCGCGCCACCGCCTGGTAACCCGGATCACTGGATTTTTCAGCTACCCACATGAGGGCGGCCTTGGCTTGGTCAAATTTGCCAGTGTCGAAATACTGCCGTGCCACCAGCAAACCAGCCTGCTGCCCGTAAGCGGTCGTCCCAAATTTATCTTTCATGTCGGCAAAGGCACGCTCGATTTTCACCATGTCGCCGGTTTTGACGACGCGCTCGACCTCGTCGTACATAGCGGCCGCCTGAGTTGCCTGGCCGCGCTGCCAGTAGTGGTAGAAATTCCAGCCGGCGTAGGTACCCAGCACAGCAATAAGCACCCAGGTGATCACATTGCCATACTGCTTCCAGACATGCTTGATCTGGTCAAGTTGTTCTTGTTCTTCAAGGTCGAGTTGATTTGCCATACGGATACTCAATTAAGTTCGCGATTGTAGGGTCGGGGCCCAGGCCGCAATGTCCGCCAGGGATTGGCTGTTCTGTGAGCCAGTACCATCGCGCAAGGACTTGATCATGACGCGCTGCTGCGCGAGTTCATCGTCGCCAAAAATCAGTGCATATCGGGCACCACTGGCATCAGCCCGCTTGAATTGCGACTTCATGCTCCCCATAGAGTTCCCCGCACTGGCGTGCATCTGAACACTGACGCCTGCGTTACG
>RFWA01000580.1 GCA_009922295.1 Betaproteobacteria bacterium | reverse complement strand
GGCATTAGCAATATCGGGCAGAAACAATTCAGAGGTGACTTGCCGCTTGGGCAAACTTGTGTCGAGCTGACTCCGTGACTCGGGCAGGTATTGAGCGCCGGTTGGTGCAGAGGGCCTCAGTGTGAAATACCACAAACCGTCGTCCCCAGCCACGATCGGGCCATACCCAGTGTGGGGTGCAACATATTGCACAACATAGCCCTGCACCGGCTTTTGGCCCAATCTGCCGGACCCGCCAACAAACACCTGCCACTGGCTGTTGAAATGAAAATGGGTACGAACCGTCGCACCGGCGGGTTGCTCCACCAAGAATGCGTTGGGTGTGATGTCTAGATCGGGTTCTGGCGACAGCACCATCGTTTTATGCAGGCGAACATGGCCGTCTGTGCGAATTGCCATACGCTTGGACGCTGACAGGTCGATCTTGCCCGTGCGCAAGGTCATGTGTTCGCCCCTGGGTAACCTACCACAGCTGGCCGCCAAGTGTCATCGGGCCTGGCCGGGTGCCGGTAAATATGCGAGGCAACAGGTAGAGGGTAGTCCACCGGCCCGGAGTGATGCAAGGTGGCGTTCCATTGTTCAATCAGGCGGTCTTCGCGTGCATAGTCGAAGGGGTCACCCAATTGTTGCTCGGTTTCACCGCCAGGTGCAGGGCGGTTCGCCAGAAGCCAATCCACCGTGCGCTTCATGGCCTCTGGTGCACCCACCTGATCGCGGTACCCGAGTTCCTGCCGAATCCGGCCGGTATCTCGAAAACGGTTCGCCCGCATCCGGCGCCACAGGATGTGGCAGGGCACGGCCCTCTCATAGGGCATGTCCACAAATTCGAACGTGTGCCCCATGTAGTGGGCGATGGCCTCAATGCGCTGGCGCATTGTGTACAGCTTATCGTCACTCACCACATACCGCCTGCCTGACGCTATGTCAGGCTTATCCACCGCCAGCAGAACCGCATAAGCGGCGTTTTCAGCGTAGGCGCGTGCCTCAATCTTGATGCCGCCATCGGCGATGACGAAATGCTTGCGGCCATCCAGCACACGCCGAACGATGCACCAGTCCTGTGGTCCAGGCTGGCGCGGCCCATACAAAATTGGAAAGGCGATATGAGTTGCCTTGAAGTGGCCTTCAGTATGCCGTTTGAACAGGGCGTCTTCAGCCCGTGCCATTTGGTAGCCGAGCTTGTTTCGTGCCGGATCGGTCTCCTGAAGTGCCGCATCTTCGTCAAGGTTGCTGGCTGGCCCCATCCATCCCCAACGCGGGTCTTGGGTATGAGCCAGTGAACCTGTGCTACCACCCAACGCTATTAGCCGCCCGGTGTGTCCACACAAGGCATCGCAGGCCACGGCAAGCCGGCCATATGCAACGATCACCAGGTCCCAGGTGCGGCCGTGAATTGCGGCGGACAGGGTGTCGGGGAAGTGCACATCAGCGTGGATGTGTTCGATGTCTTGCTTGAACTCTGCCTCATGCAGGCCGCTGTGCAGGATGGTGACGGTGTAGCCACGGTCAACCAGGCCATTCACCACAAAGGGCCCAGTCGGTCCTGTTCCGCCAATGACCAGCGCTGTTGTCATGTCAGCGCCTTTGGCGCCAGTTTCGCGTGTTCGGGCCATCGCATGGCGACCACAGCACGGTCACTGGCATAAGCCCAGCAACTGTCGATCTTCTTGGGTCGGCCACTCTGGTCCAGTTGAAAGGGCTGGCCTTGACGGATCTGCGACAGCGTCTGGAAAGCCGTGGTGGCCATTGGCTGCAGCAATTGGGTGAGATGGGTACACCCTTTGGCACCCGCTAGCCGTGCTCGCAGTTCCTTTGACCAGCCACTTGACATAACCAGCCCGCGAAGGCATTGGAGCGATT
>RFWA01000579.1 GCA_009922295.1 Betaproteobacteria bacterium | reverse complement strand
CCCATGTGGGCGATGTGGCGGGCTCCAAATCCAAACCGCTGGCCGACCAGATCAGTGGCGCCGGCTTGTTGACGGCATTTATATGGTGTTTTGGTGCTCTAGCCCTTGTACTGTATGGGTCGGACGCTATGGAATTTGTAGTATTTAACGAGGTGGCGCAAGGTTTGGCCGCGCCGCTGGCCGGGGCACTGCTGGCCTCCGGGCTGGCCTTTGCCGTGCTGGGGCGCTGGTTTTGGCGCCGCCTGCAAGGCTTTACCGGCGACTGCCTTGGCACCACCCAGCAGGTGTGCGAGATCGCGTTCTACCTCGGTCTGGCCTTGGCCCTGTGAGCGCATGAAGCTCTGGCTGGTTCGCCATGCTCAGGTGCTGCTGCCACCGGGCATCTGCTACGGCGCGACCGACGTGGCCGCCGACGCTGCCGCCACCCTGAGCACCGCACAGGCACTAGCCGCCGAGCTGCCACAGGGTTTGGTGCTGCGGGTGTCGCCGCTACAAAGATGTGAGCAGCTGGCCCAAGCGCTGCAAGGGCTGCGGCCCGATTTGGTTTATAAAACAACCGAGCCCCGCTTGGCCGAGATGGACTTTGGCCGCTGGGAAGGGCAAGCCTGGAGCAGCATTCCGCAAGGCGCGCTGGACGCCTGGGTGGCCGACTTTGCCCACCACCGCTTTGGCGGGCGCGAGAGCGTGGCCGAGGTGATGCAGCGCGTGGCGCTGGCGTGGGACGCCACCCGGCAGGCGGGCCAGGACACGGTGTGGATCACCCACGCCGGCGTGATCCGCGCCGCCAGCTTGTTGCACCAAGGCGTGCGGCAGGTGCAGCGGGCCGACCAGTGGCCCAAAGAGGGGCCGGCGTTTGGGGAGTGGCTGACCTTGGGTTGAGCGGTCCGAGTCTGCCGATGCCATGGCGGTTGGCATGCACCGCGTCGTTAAAAACCCTGCTCAGCGTGGCACTGGCGTCTTACTTTTATAGTCGCAGCAATCGCTCACCGCGCACTGCCAGCACTGGGGCGTGCGGGCCTGGCAGACGTAGCGGCCATGCAGAATCAGCCAGTGGTGGGCGTCCACCAGGTAGGCCTTGGGCACACGCTTGAGCAGTTTGAGCTCCACGGCCAGCGGCGTCTTGCCGGGCGCCAGGCCAGTGCGGTTCCCCAGGCGAAACAGATGCGTGTCCACCGCCATGGTGGGCTCGCCAAAAGCCACGTTCAACACCACATTGGCGGTCTTGCGGCCCACACCCGGCAGGGCTTCCAGTGCCTCACGCGTGCGTGGCACCTCGCCGCCATGGCGCTCCACCAGAATCTGGCAGGTTTGCAGCAAATGCCGCGCTTTGCTGCGAAACAGACCGATGGTTTTGATGTGCGCCTCCAGCCCGTCCTGGCCCAGCGCCAGCAGCTGTTGCGGCGTGTGGGCGACCGCAAACAGCCGGCGCGTGGCTTTGTTGACGCCCACGTCGGTGGCCTGGGCGGACAGCAGCACGGCGGCCAGCAGCTCAAACACCGAGCTGTATTCCAGCTCGGTCACCGGCAGCGGGTTGGCGGCCTTGAGCGTGGCAAAAAAACGTTCAATGGCGTCAGGGTTCATACAGTGGGGTGCTTGGGCTAGGAGGGGTCGGGCGGTGAATCATAATCCGGGCATGTGCGCACTTTTGGTGCGCCGCTTTACGTCACACCACCTCAACCCAACACACCCCAACTCATAGTTGACACCGCCATGCAATTTGCCCAGCGCCTGGACGCCATAGAAACCTCCGCCATCCGTGAACTGTTCAAACTGCTGGGCAAGCCCGGCATTATCAGCTTTGCCGGTGGCTTTCCAGATCCGGCGCTGTTTGACGTCGACGGCATTCGGGAGGCCAGCCAG
>RFWA01000578.1 GCA_009922295.1 Betaproteobacteria bacterium | reverse complement strand
CCACGCACGCTGGAGGCGCGAGGACTGGATGCCTCGCCGCCGATTCGCAACCGGCTGGTCTCAGTGGGCGACCAACGCGGTGCAGCCATCCTGGACATCATCCTGCGCGATGAAATCGGCCATGTGGCGGTCGGCAACCGTTGGTACCGATACCTCTGCTCAGCTCAAAACCTAGATCCAATCAGTACATTTGCCGAACTTGCCGCGCAATATGGCGCCCCAAAGCTCAAAGGGCCGTTCAATCTGGCGGCGCGCCGGGCCGCCGGCTTTGACGAAACCGAGCTGGCGCTGCTGGGAGCCTGAGCCGCTCTAGCCGCGCGGGTGATGCTGGGCGTGCAGCGTCTTAAGCCGCTCGCGAGCCACATGGGTGTAGATGGTGGTGGTGGAAATATCGGCATGACCCAGCAGCATTTGTACCGCGCGCAAATCAGCGCCATGGTTGAGCAGGTGGGTGGCGAAGGCGTGACGCAGCGTGTGCGGTGACAGCGGCGCGGTAATACCCGCCTGACGCGCATACTTTTTGACAATCATCCAGAACATCACCCGGCTCATAGCGCTGCCGGCGTTGACGCCACGCGTGCTCACAAACAGGTCCTGCGTCGACTGGCCGGCCAGCAGCTCCGGCCGGGCGACGGTGAGGTAGCGCGTAAGCCACAAACTGGCGATCTCACCAAATGGCACCAAGCGCTCTTTGTTACCCTTGCCCAAGACGCGCAGCACGTTGTCGGCCAGGCTGACGTTCAGTACCTTCAGCGTGACCAGCTCACTGACCCGCAACCCACTGGCATACATCAGCTCCAGCATGGTGCGGTCGCGCACGCCCAGGGCGCCGCCAAGGTCAGGGGCGGCCAGTAGGGCTTCGACCTGAGGTTCGGTCAGCGTCTTGGGCACGCGCAGGGCTTGACGGGCCGCCTGCAGCTTGAGGGTTGGGTCAGACGTGATGAGCCGCTCGCGCAGGGCCCAGCGGAAATAGCGCTTGAAGACAGTCAGGCGCCGGTTGGCGGTGGTGGCCTTGGTGGCCTGGTGGCTGAAGGCAAAGTAAGCATTGAGGTCGCTCTCCCTGCTGGCCAGCAGGACCCCGCCCTGGCCATTGAGCCAGGTGGCATAAAGTGTCAGGTCGCGCCGATACGCCGCCAGCGTATTGCGCGCCAGGCCCTCCTCAAGCCACAGCGCGTCAATGAAGTCGTCGACTGGCGCGTCGGTGCTCACTCGAGCTTCAGCTTGGCGGTCTCCACAACTTTTTTATACACCGCCAGTTCATCTTTCATCTGCTGCGCAAACTGCTCGGGCGTGTTACCCAGCACCACTGAACCGGTGTCTTCAATGCGCTTGCGCACAGCCGGGTCTTCCAGGGCCTTGCGAGTGGCGGCGTTGATTTTGTCAACAATGTCTCGCGGCATGCCTTTGGGGCCAACAATGCCGTAATAGGCCATGCGGTTCACAGGTTCCAGGCCAAGCTCTTTGAAGGTGGGTACATCGGGCAGGGCTGCAAGCCGCTGCGGCGCCGCCACGGCCAGCGCAATCAACCTGCCGCCCTGGATGTGGGGCAAGGCAGACGGTACGTTGTCAAAAATAATTTCCACCTGACCGCCCACGGTGTCGCGCAGCGCCGGGCCGGCACCGGAGTAGGGGATATGCGTGACAGTTACGCCTTGCAGGCTTTTCCACAGTTCGGTCTGCAAATGGCCGATGCCACCAGTGCCCGAGGAGGAATAGGAATAACGGCCCGGCGATTTTTTCAGCACGTCCACAAACTCCTTGTAATTCTTAGCAGGGAAACTGGGGTGTACGGCGATGACGTTAGGCGTCGCTGCGATATTGATCACCGGCGTGAAATCGGTTGCAGCGTCGTAAGGTATCTTGGGATTGATGGCCGGATTAGCCGCCGTG
>RFWA01000577.1 GCA_009922295.1 Betaproteobacteria bacterium | reverse complement strand
GACGGGGTGTTCGAAGCAATATTAGCAGCCTGACCGACATTGTAGAACGGCGCGGCGTTTTCCGCAGCGACCTGCCCTCTGTTGGCGTCAATGACACGCTGTTGCTGGGCTTGTCCAGATTCACCAACCGCCTGTAATGCGGCGGCGTCTCTGAGGTTCATTTGTTGGGTAGATTGACCCAGACCAATGTTGGCTTGCCCAGCCGCAAGCTGATTGGCGGCATTGGCTTGCATCAAGTTACCAAGTCCAGCACCAATACCGGCCTGACCCTGACCAGCTGCAAGTTGACGCGCCAGATCAGTTTGGCTGGCTTGAATGTTGGACTGACCGATTGAGGACAACCCCTGTCCAGCCGCGATTTGACGGCCCGCGTCTGCCCCGGCTAGACCGGCATATGTAGACCCAAGGCCAGCATACGAAGTGCCAAGATTTCCAAGTCCAGCGCCCGCGCTTTGTAAAAGCTGTTGCTGCTGAGTGCCAAGGCTACCTGCCGTAGCGCCCAACTGTCCGTAGCGCGACAGGTCAGCCGAAGAAGCGGCAAGCCCTTGGCCATAACCGCTCTGGAGCGCCTGGGCTTGCTGACCCAGGATAGCCTCCTGTGTATCCCGCGCTGCACGACCTACTAGATCGCGCTGGCGGGTTGAGCCGTAGCCCCCAGCCTTAATGAAGTCGCTGCTGATCTGCGGAAGGATATTCTCAGACAAGTTCCGTGCCCCAAGCTGAGCAATGCGGTTGGTAACCTGCTCGTTGTACGGGTTCATGTACTGCCCGACATTCTGAGCAGAAGACTGGCCAGCGGCTTGCAGATACGGAGAAGCTGAAGACAATCCCAAGGCGTCCGTGGACTGACCGTAGAGATTGGCGGCTTGGCCATACTGCCCTTGCGCTTGTTGGGCATACGGGCTGAACATACCGGCAGTGTCGGTGCCAGCCGCTTGCTCAAACATGCCTGTAGCGGCGTTAAACTGGCCCTGACCGGCTAACCCAGATTGCCCAGCGGCGGCTTGGTTATACAGGTTCCCAGCCTGACCATAAGCACCTGCGCCAGCGCCGTAGATGTCCATACCGGCAGCGTTGCCAATATTAGCACCGCCGCGCACCAACCCAAATTGACCAGCCCCTTGGCCAGCGCGGACTTGAGCGTTGGCCGCTTCAATGTCAGCGTTTGTGTCAGCCGTTAGGGGTACGCTAGGGTCGCGGTCAAACTGCTGCGTTTCTGCGTTCCACGTAGCCCCATAAACCCTGGGCGCACGCGCCGCCATCCCTGATAGGCTAGGGAATATGGCGTTCCGAAACGCTTGCGTAGCTTGATCTGGTAAATTCGTTACCGTTTGATAGGTTGTATTTGTAGCCATTTTCTATCTCCTACGCCCGTGCGCTCTTCAACAAAACCGCGAGGCCCTTTTGTTTGGGCGAGGCTTTGTTGGGATTCTTACGGCCCGCATTGCTGCGAATCTTTTGTTTGATTTCTTCAATCCGCTTTTGGCCGGTGTCGTTGTCGCCGTTGCCGAGGTCTGAGACGGTGGCGGCGTCGATCACATGCTCACCGTTTGAAAGCAGCGCCGGGATGTCGTCGCTCTTGCCGTCGCCAGGACCGTTGATCCGGCCACCAGCACGGGCATTTACATAACCCCACTGGGCGGCAGACATAAGCTGTGGCATAGCGGCAGACTGGGGTAGACCCATGCCAACCGGGGCAACGTCACCGCCATCGGCATACATACCCACATTTGGCATATTGTTTTGGTAAACATCCATAGGATTCGCAGCCACCTGCTGGCTCGGCCTTCTCATCCAAGAGAACACATTGTTTTGGTCATACGGCACTTGGTAAGGGGCCGGGAGGGGTGTCGCGGGGGTGCCTTTGTTGGGGATTGCCGCACCAAGGCC
>RFWA01000576.1 GCA_009922295.1 Betaproteobacteria bacterium | reverse complement strand
AGCGTGACCGCCGGCACCGGCAGCCACCGCGATCAGGCCATCGGCGCCTTTTTCAATGGCCTTGTGCGCATGCTTGTTGTTGATGATGTCGTGCAGCACCACCCCACCGTAGGAGTGAGCTGCGGCGTTAATGTCTTCCCGTGCCCCGAGGGAGGTGATGATGATCGGTACCCTGTATTTGACGCACATCGCCATGTCATGGTCAAGGCGGTCATTGCTCTTGTGCACGATCTGGTTGATGGCGAAGGGCGCAGCTGGCTGCGCCGGGTGGGCGCGGTTATGCGCGGCCAAAGCCTCGGTGATTTCTACCAGCCACTCTTCCAGCTGTGCGGCCGGGCGTGCATTGAGCGCCGGCATAGAACCCACCACGCCCGCAATGCACTGAGCAATCACCAACTTGGGGTTGCTGATGATAAACAGCGGCGAACCGATCACCGGGAAAGGCAGGTGGCTCAGGGCCGCAGGCAGCTTGGACATACCGTCTCCAGACAAATTATTTGGATAAAAAATGGCCCTAGCCCTTGTGGCTATTGGGGTTTTAGCTATCAAATCAATAGTAAATCAGAAGGATTCGAGCGCCAGGCCAGTCACCGAGTCGGCGCCGTCCAGGATGGCATCCCGCAGACCAGGAGCCCGGGTCAACAGGTGGTCGGCATAAAAACGCGCAGTGACAAGCTTGGCCCGCATGAAGGCCTCGTCAACACCCTTCGCCAATTGCTCTTGCGCCACCAGCCAGGCCCGCGCCAGTTGCCAGCCCGCCATCAGATTGCCAGCCAGCATCAGGTAGGGCACGCTACCCGCAAACACCGCATTCGGGCTGGCGCGGGTCTGGTCGGCCACAAAGGCCACCACCTCCAGAAACGCCAGGCGCGCCAACTGCAGGCGCCGGGCCACCGCCAACGCATCGGCGCTGCCATTGTTGTTCAGGTCTGCCTCAGTGTCCTCAATCTGGGCAGCAATGGCGCGGGCGGTCTGGCCGCCGTCGCGCGACGTCTTGCGCCCAACCAAGTCATTGGCCTGGATGGCGGTGGTGCCTTCGTAGATGGTCAGGATCTTGGCATCGCGGTAATACTGGGCCACGCCGGTTTCTTCGATGAAGCCCATGCCGCCATGCACCTGCACCGCTGCTGATGTGACTTCCAGGCTCATCTCGGTGCTATAGCCTTTGACCAGCGGCACCATAAACTCATAAAAAGCCTGGTTCTGACGGCGTACCTCGGCGTCCGGGTGGTGGTGACCGGCATCAAAGGCGGCCGCCGCCACCGTGGCCATGGCGCGGCAGCCCTCGGTCAGGGCCCGCATGGTCATCAACATGCGCCGCACGTCGGGGTGATGAATGATGGGCGCCGCCCGGGGCAGCGAGCCGTCTACCGGTCGGCTCTGCACACGTTCGCGGGCAAAGCCAACAGCCTTTTGATACGCCCGCTCGGCAATCGCAATGCCCTGCACGCCCACACCAAAACGGGCGGCGTTCATCATGATGAACATGTACTCTAGGCCACGGTTTTCCTGACCGACCAGGTATCCCACGCCACCGCCGTGGTCGCCGTATTGCAGCACCGATGCTGACGCAGTGCACGTCGTTGCGCGCGCCCAAAGAACCGTCTGCGTTGACCAGAAATTTGGGCACGACAAACAGGCTGATGCCCTTGACGCCTTCGGGCGCGCCGGTCACCCGCGCCAGCACCAAATGGACGATGTTCTCGGCCATGTCGTGCTCACCCCAGGTGATGTAGATCTTGGTGCCAAACACCTTGTAGCTGCCGTCCGGTTGCGGCTCGGCACGGGTTCGCACTGCCGCAAGGTCCGAACCGGCTTGTGGCTCGGTCAGGTTCATGGTGCCGGTCCACTGGCCGCTGACCAATTTTTCCAGGTAAATGGCTTTGAGCT
>RFWA01000575.1 GCA_009922295.1 Betaproteobacteria bacterium | reverse complement strand
TGAATTGCGAATTGTGCACCCGAATTCATGGCGCTGTCATACACATTGAAAAAGCCGGCCGAATACAGCGTGCAGGAGAAAACTGCAAACTTGACCGAGGTGGCGCTGGCCGACGGCAGAGTGCGTGTGGTACCCACGGCAGAAGAGGCTCCAGTCTCATCAACGAAACGGAAGAAATAAGTGTTGTCTGGCGCCAAGCCGGTGGCGTCCACTTTGGCGGTATTGCCAGCGGAGTAGGTGGCGGTTGTCGAACCCCAGCTAATGACCTTCGTAAAGGCTGCGTCACTGGCAATCTGCCAAGTCAGTTGGACGTCATTTTCTAGGTTGGGACGCTTGGCATGAGTCCACAGGATGACACGGTCGGCCAAGGGGTCGCCGCTGGCCACGCCATAGAGAAACTGCGCCGGTGTTGGGTTCGTGCCACCGCAGGCTGTCAGCGTCGAAGCACCACCCAGCGCTGCCAGTGTGACGGTTGTGGTGATGAAATCGCGTCGAGTGGACTGGGTCATTTTCAGGGCCTTTTAAGTTGTTATTCTGATTTCACCAGCCCCATGTGACGACTTGATTAATGCGCAGAATCTCCTCAAGAAAAAAGTCATTTGTTGTCACCAGAGTTACACGCCGAGGTCAGATCATGCGGAGGCGGCGCTGTGCCGTTTACCACCTTCCCGAGGTCTACCATGTCCACTGATCCAAAGCATGAAATCGAAATTGACGGCGATGAAAGCCTTTCGCCGGAAGCGTTTGAAGATGAATTTGAAACCATAGGCGACTACCACCGCAAGGCCGCACACTACTTTTCGCAGGCTGCCAAGCACCACCTTGCCGCCGCCGCCGCAGATGACGAAGGCGATGAAACCGCTACGGAACTGAATGCCTTCAAGGCTTACCGTGACCAACTCAACGGCGTTCAGTGTGCTGAAATTGCTGCGATGGAAAGCGGAGACAAAGCCGACTCTTCTGATGGCTTGGATGAAGAAGAAGGCGCCGATCTGTAAACGAGCTGCATCTGAGCCCCTTGACGCTCTGTGTCCCCTTGGCGCTACCTGGGGCCATTCAAAAAGGCCGCTAAGGCGGTCTGGGTTAAGGGGCTCCGTAGCAGCGTCCTGTGGTTGGTGCCTCGCACCACGATCACCGGGCCCAGCCCGTGCAAGCGGGCAGCCAGGGCCAGACTATTCTGGTGTGAAATGCGGGTGTCGCTTGCGGCAAGCAAGAGTGCCGTTTTAGCCTGAATCTGGGCGGCGTCACCGCGGCAGTCAAACTTCTGGTGCAAGGCCCAACGCATGGCGTAAAGAAAATATCGCTTGCGCACCAACTGCACCATGCTTTCAAAAGGCGACAGCAGCACCAAGCGGCTCACTTGACGGCGCGCTGCCACCGCCAAAGCCATGGCTGTTCCCAAGCTGCGCCCGACCAACACCATTTCCTCGCATTGGTCGCCCTCAAGACGACAGACTTCATCAAAGATTTTCAAGGCGTCAGCTTTGGCGGTGGCCTCAGACGAGCGCCCGCCAGATTGGCCAAAGCCGCGGTAATTGAACGCATAAATGGTCCAAGGCCCCAGATAAGTGACCATGCCGCAGGACCAGCCGACATGCTCGTTGCGGCCGCCAAAGTAAATGAGGACCTTGCGCTGCTGCGCTTCCAGCGGCCGGCTCGCCCAGCCCTCCAGCTGCACCGTGCGGGTTACCGCCAGTCGCAGGGGCTGCACGGTATGCTGGCTGTCAATCGGACCAGGCAACAGTGGGCGCAATCGCGACGGCTTACCAAAAATGATGCGCGCCTGCGCGGCCCACAAAAATAAAGCTACGGCGGCGTAGCCAAACAATGCGGCCAGCGCCAAGTCGATAAAACTGACTTGCATGTGAACGCGGTTTGGATTGAAGCCGTT
>RFWA01000574.1 GCA_009922295.1 Betaproteobacteria bacterium | reverse complement strand
AACAAACCAAACTCAACAAGAATCTGATGTACAACGTGTTCCAGATTCCTGATGACCCAATTGTTCCATTGTCAAAGCGTGGTGCCACAACCATGATGCGTATGTTCAGCTCTGAAGCAGATACTGCCGCCGGTAAACCGCGCCCCCGTTACCTGCGTTCGATCCCACTCAACGACCCTGACTTCTCACGCCTCTACGGCTTGCGCGAAGACACCGAGTCAATGCACAACGACTACAAATCACGCCTCGTGAATAGGCGAGCAGGCAGTGTTGGGCTAGCGCGACGCGAGATGGACATCCGTGGCTATCAGATGTTCCAAATGGTGGTGGCACTGATGGCGTGGAAGATCCGCACTGGGGGAGACGTGAGTGAGTTCCTTGGACGATGGGAACCACCCGAACGGGCTTTGCGGCGAAAAGCCGCCTAACACCTCTTCATATAGACAAGAGCATTGGTTCGTTAACGCCCTGAATGCGTTTTCACAGGCAAATCAGTGGCCGTAAACACGAACGACAGATTTTGTGGGCATTATTCCTTCTGTGGTCACGCCCCACTAGCCTTACCAACGATGACGCAAGGTGTGTCGGCGAATTTCGCACCACATTTCGCACCATCCCCGCCCCCGTAGCTCAGTGGATAGAGCAACGGTTTCCTAAACCGCAGGTCGCATGTTCGATTCATGCCGGGGGCGCTGCGGAAATCCCTGTAAATACAGGGGTTTCTGCGTATTTACAGGTGTTTATTGCGCTTTTCTGTATATGCCGTATTTACGGTGTTTCACGGTTAGTCCCGAGATTTCACGGGACAGGGGCGGGATGGAACCGTTCTAAGGCCGAGGCGTCAAACGCAACGTGACGTCTTCGCCTATCTCGAGGTGCGGCTGTGGAGATGGTTGAGCATGGTGGTGTTCCTTGTCTAATCAGCCGACGATGGTCGGCCAGCCGGCGAGCCGGGCGCGGTTCGTTGCGGCTCGGCGGGCCATCTGACGGGAGGTTGCGAGCTGTTGGCGCCACCCCTGAGGAGTGGCCTGCAACGATCCGCGCCGACGCTCGACGTTGAACGCCCCGGTGGCCACTTGCCCGTGCAGCGTGAGTTGGCGGAGATCGTTCATGTCGGTGTCCTCCTCGTGGATCAGCAGCACAGCGAGCCCATCGGGGATCGATGTGTCCAGCTCGATCTCGGGGGCGTTGAGGTCCTCCGGCCGCGGGGTCGGAAACACATGCAGTACGCCTTCTCGGTCGAGGACCGTGATCGTCGCGAGGTCACTTCCCGGTCGCTCGACGACAAGGTCGGGTGTGATCGACATCACCACCCTGCCCACATACCAGGCGAAGAGTCGACGGTGCGCGGGGATGCCGAGGATGCCGCGTGCTGGCGGGTACTTGGTGAGTTCCTGCTGGCGGAGATGGCGATCGAACCAAGCGGGTGTCATATCGACCGCAACCGCCGCCCGGCCGCTCAACTGGACCCCACCGGCGAACAGCACCACCCTCGGATCCCGGTGCACCGCGGCTGCCTTGTCGATCAACGCCAAGGTCGAGGTGACGACCGGGACACTGTCGACGACGTATGGCGTCACTGCGCACACGTTCGGATGTCCCGACCGCATGACGTAGCCGAGTACCCCGACCTGCGCGCTGTCCAGCGCCTGCACAACCGACCTTGTAGTAATGATGCATACCATACGTTGCGTATCAGTTGTTGCGCAACATCTGAGATTGGATAGCCGAGGGCCGACTACGCTCCGGGAACAGCCGTGAGCCTTTTGAATTTCGCGGGACACCAGCGGGATGTTTAGGAATTGAGTCTCAGAAATCCCATTGAAATAGGGGTTTTGAGAGGATAGAGCGACGGTTTCCTAAACCGCAGGTCGCATGTTCGATTCATGCCGGGGGC
>RFWA01000573.1 GCA_009922295.1 Betaproteobacteria bacterium | reverse complement strand
GTTGAGCGAACGCAGCGCCCGGTACAGGCTCAGGGGCGACTCGGTGTAGCGCTTTTTCAGGCGCTGGCCAACCTGCACCTGCATGAAGTCGCCACCCTCGATCAGGCCCTTGGCCCGCGTGACCGCCGCCAGGTAGTCGGCCTTGGCAAACTCACGCTCCACCGGGTAGCCCTGGCTGGGTTTGACCAGCGGCGCGCTGACCGAGTACTTGAGCTGCTCTTTGAGTTCGCGCAGGCGGCGCTTGGCGTTGGCGTAGGCCTCCGGCTGCGTCGGGTCGGCGTACACAATCAGATAAAGCTTGCCCGACAGGTTGTCGATCACCGCCAGTTCCTCGCACTGTAGCAGCACGATGTCGGGGCAACCCAGCGTGTCGGGTGGGCAGCTGGCCACCAGCTTTTTCTCGATATGGCGCACCGTGTCGTAGCCAAAGTAGCCGGCCAGACCACCACAAAACCGCGGCAGACCGGGCCGTAAGGCCACCTTGAAGCGCTGCTGGTAGGCGCTGATGAAGTCCAGCGGGTTGCCGCTGACGCGTTCCACCACCACGCCATCGGTCAGCACCTCAGTCACGGCCTCGGCGCCAAAGCCGCTGGCGCGCAGCAGGGTGCGTGCCGGCAGACCAATGAAGCTGTAGCGGCCGAAGCGCTCACCGCCCACCACCGATTCCAGCAAAAAGCTGTACTTACCGCCATCGCGCGAGTGGGCGAGCTTGAGGTAGAGCGAGAGCGGCGTTTCCAGATCAGCAAAGGCTTCCGCCAGCAATGGAATCCGGTTATAGCCTTGGGCGCTCAGGCTCTTGAATTCGAGTTCGGAAATCACGGAAAGAGAACTTTCTCATCAGGGCCCGCGCCGTGCTTGTCGTGCGACAAGGTTTGATGCGGGCGAGCAGCACGCGGTGCTGCGGTTCATTCGGACAGGGTTGAATCAGGCGAACGCTGATGCGGTGGGCAGTGACCGCCAGGGCCAGGCTCCCCGGTCGCTGAGTCATCCGATAAGATCGCCTGTCCGGGAGCGGAGCTAGCGGGCCAGATTTTTGCCTGGCCGAACATTACATATTAAAAAGGCTTCTTCATGAAATTTCGCAACCAAATCCTGTTCTTGGGATTTTTGGGATTGCTGATGGCGAGCCTGGTGGGCGGCATCGGCCTGTTCAATGCCAACAGACTGACGCTTGCCATCGACGAGTCTCAGCGCATGGCCACGGCCATGGAAAACAGTCAGGAGGCCGACATGATGCATGACGCTGTGCGTGGTGATGTCTTGCTGGCACTGCTGAGCGGCCTGACCAAAGATGCGGGCCAACTCGCCGAAGCAGAAAGTGGCCTAGCCGAACATGCGGCCACCTTCAACAAGTCCTTGGCGGCTCTGCAAGCCACGGCTGACACCCCTGAGCTGCAAGCCATGATAGGCAACACGCTACCTCTGGTTGCCCAATACATCGCCAGCGCTGCCAATATCCAAAAGCTGGCAGCCAACGACGCCGCAGCGGCACAAGCTGCAGCGCCTGAGTTTCAAAAATTGTTCGCCGCGCTGGAAACGCAGATGTCGGGACAGTCCAAGGCCATTGGCCAACACGTGATGGAAGTCAACGAGCTTGCCAAGTTGGAAGCGGGTCAAACCAAGGTCCAGATTGCGGCGGCCTTGGTCTTTGCCAGCCTGGTGATGCTGTGGGCTGGGCTGTGGCTGGCCAGGCGCCTGACGCGCCCCATGAACGAGGCTGTCAACATCGCCGACCAACTGGCTCAGGGCAATCTGGCCGGCACAGTCACTCCGTCCGGCAATGAGGAAACCATCAAACTGCTGGCAGCCATGGGCCGCATGCAAGGCAGCTTCGCCGGCATCGTGCGTGGTGTCAAGACCAATGCCGAGAGCGTGGCGCTGGCCAGTGCCGAGATTGCCCAGGGCAACCAAGACTTGTC
>RFWA01000572.1 GCA_009922295.1 Betaproteobacteria bacterium | reverse complement strand
TGTTGACGGTGGTCATGTCAATGACGATGTCGACGGCGCCGGTTTTGGCAGCGGCGTCAAACACCACGGTGCCGCTGGTGTTGGTAAAGCTGCTCAGCTGGGTGGAATAGCCCAGGTGCGAATACGAAAAACGCGGGTAGGTATGCGAGCTGTCCACCGTGTAGGTCACAGGGGCGGCCAGGGCAGCGCCCATGCTGATGGCCGCAAGTGCGATAGCTGCGCTGAGGGTTTTCAAAGTTTTCATAGAGGTTCTCCAGTTAAAAAAAGGTTTATTTGCCCGCTTGGACGGTGAGTTGAAAATTGACCAGAACGTCATTGGCAATGACGTCAAATTTGGACCAGACGCCCTCGCCGATGGCAAAGTCGGCGCGCGCCAGGGTGAAGCTGGCGCTCAATTGGCTTTTGGCGCCTTGGGCCACGTACTTGACCGGGAACTTCAGCTCCCGCGCGCGGCCTTTGATACTGAGCGTGCCGCTGGCCTCGTACACATTGGGCGCCGTGGCCTTCATTTGTTTGAGCACGAAGACGGCCTTTGGGAAGGCGGCGGTGTGGAACCAGGGTTTGCCGACCACCTCGTCATCGCCCTCGCCCGAGCCGGTGTCTATGCTGGCCAGGTCGATGTCGATGGTGGCGCTGGCCTGCTCGGGCTTGGCCGGGTCAAAGCTGAGCGCGCTGGCAAATTTGCCAAACTTGCCATCCATGGAGACGCCCATTTGCTTGTAGCGAAAGGTGATGCTGCTTTTGTCCAGCTGCACGCCTTGGAATGGCGCGGCCATGCTGCTGGTGACCAGTACAAGGCCGGCCGCAAGGGCTGCAAAGTGTGTGTATTTCATATCAGTGGTCTGCCTTGGTCGGCTTCATTCGGCTTTGGAGGGCATCATGCGTTGCAAGACGTCGTCCTTGAGGACGCGGTAGTGGTACACGGCGGCGGCCACATGCACGCCGACCAGCGCCATCAGACCCACGGCCAGCGCGCCGTGCAGCTCCTCAAGCTGGTTGCCCAGGGCTTTATCGCGGGCCACCAGGTCGGGCAGCGGCAGCACGCCAAACCAGACGGTTTGCACGCCCTTGGCCGAGCTCATGATCCAGCCGCTCACCGGTATGGCCAGCATCAGCACATACATCGCAAAGTGCCCGGCATGGGCCGCCATCTGCTGCAAGCCGGTCATGCTGGCGGGATACGCGGGCGGGCGGTGCGTGGCGCGCCAAAACAGGCGCAGCCAGACCAGGGCAAAAAAGGTAACGCCTGCCCACTTGTGCCAGGAAAAGAGCTGGATTTTTTCCGGCGACAGCGGCAAATCGGCCATGTAAAAGCCCAGTGCCAAAAGGCAGCCAAGCATGAGGGCCATCAGCCAGTGCAGGGCTTTGGCGGGGGTGGTGTAGTGCGTGGTCATGGGGTGGTGTTAGTGAAAGCTGTAGCCGTCCATGGCGATGACGTAATCGCTCACGCCCCTGAAAAAGGCCTGGGCTTGCGCATCAGCACCGGCGGCGCCTAAAGCGGTAAAAAGGGGCAGCAAATGGTCTTCGCTGGGGTGGGCCCGCGCGCCGTCGGCGCTGGCCTGGCGGTAGTTGAGCAAGGCGCCCACGTCGTTGGCCACCATATGGGCGTGTATCCAGTCGGCAAAGCTGTGGACATAGGCGGGTGTGAGGCCGCCGGACATGCGGGCCACGCCGTAGTCGCGCAAATTGTGGGTGACATTGCCCGAGGCGACGATGAGCACATCGCCCTGCGCCAATTGCGCCAGCGCCTGGCCCACACGGTAGGCGTGCGCCGGGCCGGCATGGGTTTGCAGTGACAGCGGGATCACCGGAATGTCCGCGTCCGGAAACATCTGGCGCAAGGGCACCCAGGCGCCGTGGTCCAGGCCGCGCGTCGGGTCCAGGCGCACTTCCAAGCCCTGGGCTTGCAGCGCGCTGGCT
>RFWA01000571.1 GCA_009922295.1 Betaproteobacteria bacterium | reverse complement strand
GGGCGGTCTTGATGGCGTCCACCAGACGCTTGTGCAGGGCGGCGTCCAGCATCAGGCCGTCACGCAGCACGACAAACAAGGGCATGTAGCTGTCGCGGCCCAGGTATTCCAGGTCGACCACCATAGAGTCCAGCACCTCGGGCAGGGCCTCGACCGCGCTATAGAGCTCGCTGGTGCCCATACGCAGGCCGTGGCGGTTGATGGTGGCATCAGATCGGCCGTAAATGATGCAGCCGCCGTTGGGGCCCACCTTGAGCCAGTCGCCATGGCGCCAGACGCCAGGGTACATGTCAAAGTAGCTCGAGAGGTAACGCTGGTGGCCGGCGTCGCCCCAAAAATACAGCGGCATGCTGGGAATGGGCTGGCTGCACACCAGCTCGCCCACCTCACCAATGACCGGCTGACCCTGCTCGTTCCAGGCCTCCACCGCGCAGCCCAGCAGCCGGCACTGCATCTCACCCGGCACCTGCGGCAGCTCACGGTTGCCGCCGATGAAAGCGCCAGCAAAGTCGGTGCCGCCGGAGATGTTGCACCACCAGATATCCGAGGCTAATTTTCCTTGGGGCGGCCCGGCGGAAAATTGCGTCTTCATGCTGGCTGCATCCTCACTCGTGCTGGCATGAAGGTTTCGGAACTGGTGTGTGCCCCAATTTTGGGCATCGATGCTCAGGGGCGAGCCGGTGGTGCCCAGGGCGCGCACCTGGCGCAGCTCGCCGCAGGTGCTCAAATCCAAGCCGGCTTTTTGGCAGTTGGCAAAGAAGGCAGCGCCGGCACCAAAAAAGGTGGCGCCCACATCGGCGCCAAAACGCCACAGCGTGCCCCAGTCGGGTGCGAGCTTGTTGCCGGGGTCGTCCACGGTGCGGCCGGCCGGGTTGCCGTCGTAAATGCAGCAGGTGGTGCCATTGAGCAGGCCGCTCATCTGCGCGTTCCACATCACCCAGCCGGTGGAGCTGTACCAGTGGTAGCGCTCGCCCAGCGAGTTGGCGGCGTAGCTGCTGCCAATGTCGTTGTGCAGCACCTTGAGCGCCAGCGCCACGATGACCGTACCGCCGTGGCCGTGCACGATGGGCTTGGGCAGACCCGTGGTGCCACTGGAATAGACGATCCACAGCGGGTGGTCAAACGGCAACCAAAGCGGCTCAAACTGCACAACTTCAAGGTCATTTCGGGCTGTAGCCCTTGCCAAGTCTAGATAGTTTGCTATTGTTTCAGTAGTGTTTGACAAACCGGCCCGGTGCACCAACACATGCTGCACCGTAGGCAAAGCCGCCAGCAGCTCGGCCACAACGGCGCTGCGGTCCAGCGCACGGCCGCCGTAGCGCACGCCGTCGCAGGCAATCAGAACCCGCGGCTCGATCTGCTTGAAGCGGTCCAACACGGCCTGGGTGCCCATGTCGGGGGCGCAGATGCTCCAGACGCCGCCAATGCTGACGGTGGCCAAAAAGGCCACCATGGCCTCAGGAATATTGGGCAGGTAGGCGGCTACCCGGTCACCGGGCTGCACCCCATGCGCGCGCAGGTGCAGGGCCAGCGCGGCCACCTGTTGCTGCAATTGCGGCCAGGACAGTTCACTGGCGTCGCGCTGGCCCAGGCTGTCCTCGTTGTGACTGACGATGGCCGGCAAGCCGGCAGCGGCGGCCGGCGCCACATGGCGCATGACCTGGCGTGCATAGTTCACCTCTGCGCCAGTAAACCAGCGGGTGTGCGGCATGGCCACACCGTCACACACCCGTGTGTGGGGGGTAGGCGACTGAAGGTCGAAGTAGTCCCAGGCGCTTTGCCAAAAGGCATCCAGGTCGGTGGTGGACCAGCGCCACAACGCGTCGTAGTTGTCGAATATGAGGCCGCGCTCACGGGCCAACCATTGCCGATACAAAGTGATCTGTGGAATGAAGGGGGCTTGCATGGGCGCCATGATGG
>RFWA01000058.1 GCA_009922295.1 Betaproteobacteria bacterium | reverse complement strand
CGCATGACGGCTGGGAAGTCGATCACCGGCGCCACGCTCTGCACGCCAAAGCGGCCCGCATGGCGCAACTGCTGCGCCACCCGGGCGCTTTTAATCAAGGCCTTGCTGGGCACACAGCCGTAGTTCAGGCAGTCGCCACCCATGACCTTGGCCTCCACCAGCGTCACCCGGGCCTTGACGGCCGCTGCGATGTAAGCCGAGACCAGCCCGCCCGCGCCGGCACCGATGACGATCAGGTTGCGGTCAAAGCGCCGGGGCCGCTGGCCACGCCAGCGCGCATACACCCGGCGCCGCTGCAGGGCAAGCATCATCGCTTTGGCCAGCAAGGGAAACAGGCCCAGCAGGGCCAGCGCCGCGAGCAGCCCCGGGCTGGCGACATCGCGCAGGGAGCTGATGCTGGCAAGTTCGGTCCCGGCATTCACGTAGACCGCTGTGCCGGCCAGCATACCGAGCTGGCTGACCCAGTAAAAGGTCCAGGGGCGCAGGGCGGTCAGGCCCATGGCCAGGTTGATGACAAAAAAGGGCACCACCGGAATCAGGCGCAGGCTGAACAAGTAGAGGGCGCCGTCGCGCGCCAGCCCCTGGTTGATGCCCGCCAGCCGGGCCCCAAACCGGGCCTGAACGCTGTCGCGCAACACAAAGCGCGCTGCCAGAAAGGACACGGTGGCGCCCAGGGTGGAGGCAAACGACACCAGCAGCAGGCCCCAACCCAAGCCGAAGATGCCGCCGCCGGCCAGCGTCAGGATGGCGTCCAGGGCGCCTCGTTGTAGAGCGCGCTGAGCCCGGCATGGCTGGCCTGCAGGTAGGCCAGGCTGAAAAAGCGGCCCAGGTCCAGCACCGCAAAGCTGGCCAGCGCCAGCAACAGGGCGGCCAGCGCCAATAGCCTGCCGCGAGTCATGAAAATGCCCTCCAGCCCCACCAAATTCGGGTGGCAATGGTGATGGCGCACAGGCTGGCAAAGCCGTAAGCCAGCGCCGCAAAGTGTTGTGGCCACAGGCACATGGCGGCAAAACAGGCCAGCGTCTCGGTGGCCTCGGTCAGGCCGCCCAGAAAATAAATGGATTTGTCGGGATAAGCGGTGCTGTTCAGGCCGCGCTTGGCGGCCAGCGCCGCAAAGGCCAGGAAGCTGGAACTGGTGCCCATGAAGGCCGCCAGCAGCACAGCTGCCGCCAGTGCGTTGCGGGTCGGATCGGCCAGGGCAAAGGCCAGGGGGATGCTGGCGTAAAACAGGAAATCGAGTGCAATGTCCAGAAAGCCGCCAGCATCCGTGGGTTGGCCTTGACGCGCGACTGCGCCGTCCAGGGCATCCAAAATTCTTGAGCAAAATATGGCTCCAACCCCCGCCATATATAGCTTGTTAGCTATCAAAAACGCAGCAACTACGCCTAGAGCGAAGCCGGCCAGTGTGACGCTGTTGGCCGACAGGCCCCAGCGCGCCAGCTGCCGGCCAGCGGCGGTGACCGGGCGGCGGATCAGGGCGGTGGCGTAGGGGTCAAGCATGGGGCGGTGGGCAGGGTAAGCCATGGTAGCGCAGGGCGCACAGCTAACAGGCCCTCATGGGGCAGGCGGCAGATGCGTGAGCTGCGCTGAGTCGGCCACGTCGGCCAGGTCATGGGTCACCAGCAGCGCCGGGATCTGGCGGGCGCGCACCAGCCCAAACACCAGTGCCCGCATGCGCTTGCGCAGCGCAACATCGAGCCTGGCAAAGGGCTCGTCCAGCAGCAGCGCCAGCGGCTGGGCCAGCAGGGCGCGAGCCAGCGCCACCCGGGCTCGTTGGCCGCCTGAGAGCGTGGCCGGGTCTGCGTTGGCAAAGGCGTCCATTTCCACGTCGGCCAGGGCCTGTCGCACCCGGGCTTGGCGCTGAGCCGCTGGGCCACCGGGCACGGCAAACAGCAGGTTGTCGCCTACCGTCATGTGGGGAAAGAGCAGGTCGTCCTGGAACAGGATGCCGACTCGGCGTGCGGGCGTCGGCAGCGTGTCGATGCGTTGGCCGTTCAGGTGCACCATGCCATCAAATTGCAGTCCCCGGGGCAGCGTGCCGCAGAGGGCGGCCAGCAGGCTGGACTTGCCCGAGCCGCTGGGCCCCATCAGGGTGTGCACGCAGCCCGGTGCCACGCTCAAGCGCAAGGCGCGCAGCAACATACGCTGTGGCGTGCGCAGTGTGTGCAGATCGAGGGTCAGGGTCATGGCAGGCAGAACTGTACAGGCCGTGTCAGCCCTCACAAGCGCCGGGCCCGGCCCAACCGGGCCGCCAGCGCGAACATCAGCACGGGCAGCAGCCACTGCAGCCCGGCGTAGGCGGCGGTGAGTGAGCGCTGACCGCCCGAGGCCAAGGTGACCGCTTCAGTGCTGACCGTGTTGAAGCGGCCCGCCCCCACATAGAGGGTGGGCAGGTACTGCGCCACGCTGACGGCAAAGCCCACCGCCAGGCTGGCGGAGCGTGTGCGCCAGCCAAAGGCCGCTGACCTGGCCGTCCAGCCCCCAGGCCAGGGCCATCTGGTGCAGACCCAGCGCCCATAGCACGCTGGGCAGCGCCAGCGGCAGGTAAAGCAGGGCTTGGGCCTTGGCCTGCCAGCTGTGCGGCGCTAGCTCCAGCCAGGCGACCGCCCACAGCAGCGCGCCCAGGCTACTCGCCAGCGCCAGCCCGGTGGTGACCCAGAGTGTGGTGCTGCTGGACATCACCGACTGCCAGGCTGCCAGGCTCCAGGTCTCGGGCGAGAGCTGCGGGAACGGCCAGCTGCCGGTCACGCTGCCCAAGCCCAGTGCGAGACCCACGGTCAGGTAGACGCCCAGTAGCCAAGCCAAAGGCTGGCGGGGGATGGCTTTGCTGGCGGTTGCTGATGGGGTAGAGCCGGGCGAGGGCTGGCCGGATGCGTGTCTTGCATTAAGGCCGCGTGTCCAGCGACGGCGCCACAGGGGGTTGCGCGTGCTGCCCCAGGCCAGCGCTGCCGCCAGCGCCATGGCGGCCGCCAGCAGCCACGCCGCGGCAGCACCCTGCGCATTGGTGGCCGGGTCAGCATCCTGCAGCCACTGCCAGGCCAGCACGGCCAGCGTGGGAGGCGTGCCAGGCCCGATCACCAGCGCCACATCCACCACGGTCAGGTTGTAGGCCAGTACTGCGAGCAGTGGTCCCAAAAGCCGGGGCCAGAGTTGGGGCCAGGCCACTCGCCACCAGGCGCTGCGGGCGCTGTAACCCAGGGTCTGCGCCAGCCGCAGCTGTTGTTGCAGTTGCAGACCCACCTCGGGCCGTTGCAACTGGGCCAGCGCGGCCCACAACAGAAACGGCGTCTCTTTGAGCACAAGCACCGCCACCAGGCCCAGGCCCCAGGGGTCTTGCGTGGTCGGCCAGGGCGGTGGCGCGCTGAAGCCGGTGGCCCAGGGCGACAGCAGACGCAGCAGCCAGCCACTGGGCGCCAGCAACGCCACCAGCCCGATGGCTAAAGCCGCATGCGGCAGCGCCAACAGGGGCGCCAGGCCACGCGCCAGCCGCGTGCTCACGGTGGCGTCAGGCAGCGCGCTGAATGTGCGGCACAGCAGCCAGGCCGCTGCCGCCGTGCTCAGGGTGCTGGCCAGCAGCCCCGTCCACAGGCTCATGGCCAGGGCGCGCAGGGTCTGCGGGTCTTGCCACAGTGCCGTCCAGCCTGCCGGATCCAGCCCGGCCTGCACCGCCGCCCACAGGCTCCAGCCCAGGGGCAGGGCGGCGAGGGTGAGCAGCAGCGCTGGCCATGGCGGCGTAATGGCCTTAGAGACCGCGATCGATTGAGTCAATTCAAGTAAGGGCGTGGGGTCAAAGCTAGGACAATGGTGCGGATAATCGACTCGGCCGCGAATGTGTCGATGGTAAGGGTTCGGGCGAAGCAAATGTCATGAGGTGAAGCAATGAAATGGAGATTCATTTACAGGGGTCTTAAGGCGAGGTACAGAGACCAACGGCTCGAACTGCGTGCGCTGACCCAGACACTTCGGCCAACTGATATTGCGATCGACGTCGGGGCTAACAAAGGCAGTTATTTGTGGTCACTCAGCAAAGCTGTGCCCGGGGGCCGCGTCGTGGCATTTGAACCTCAGCCATTGCTGGCCGATTACCTGCGGCAGGCCTGTCAACGAGCTGGATTGACGAATGTGCAAGTGGAGCAGTTGGGCGTTTCCAACGAAGAGCAGCGTCGCGTGTTGGCTGTTCCAGGGAGTGGAGCAACGTCACCAGGCGCATCTTTCGAGGCTGCGGTTCGTGACCGAGAGACCTGCAAGACCATCGAGGTTGACGTCGTCACACTCGACCAGTACTTTGAGCATGCCAAAAGCCGGATTGGCGCCCTCAAAATTGATGTGGAGGGCCATGAAATGGCAGTGTTGCAGGGCGCTCGTGAGTTATTGACAATTCACCGCCCGATGGTGGTCTGTGAATCAGAAAGGCGGCACATGTCGTCAGGTAGCGTTGCCGATGTGTTTGCATTCTTCTCGGAGTTGGGCTACGAGGGTTCCTTTGCCAGACAAGGCGAACTGAATCCGGTCGCCGTGTTCGACCCGGACATTCACCAGTCTGAGACTGGCGACCGATTTTGGGATTCGCCGACCTATTGCAATAATTTCATTTTCAGACCGGGCAGTTCGGCTTGACTCTGCGGCCGCGTTGGCCCCGAGGAACCCCACCATGACTTTGACGTCTCCCCACCCCATCTCGTCCCGCCTGGACAGTGCCCGGCTTGGGCTGCTCTACTTTGTAGCGCTGTCGGCCAGTCTGGGCACGGCCGTGTCGGCCATCGGCCGCCTGCTGTTGTACTTGGCAGCGCTGGTTTATCTGGTAGGCCGCGCCCGCGGACGCGGCCGGGCTCTGGACACAGGTTTACCACCGGCCATGAGCTGGGCGGTCTTGCTTGCCTTGGCCTACATGGCTTTGTCAGTGCTGTGGTCGGCGGTGGGGCCGGTTGAGGCCCTGTGGTCCTGGAGCCGGCATGCAAGGATCTTGACTATCCTGATCTTGCTGTGCCTCATTGCCAACCTGGCGGAAGCCCGCGCAGCGCTGCGGGTGTTTGTGTGGGGGCAGTTGTTTGTGGTGCTCAGCGCCTGGATGCTGGTGTTGAAGCTGCCAGTACCCTGGGCCACCGGCGCCTGGCAAGGCAGCTTCGCGGTGTACAGCAGTTATTTGGAGCAGGGCATTTCCCGGCGTGCTGACCTTTGCCCTGTTTCACCAACTACCGCGGCGTTTTCGCTGGGCGGTGCTGCTGGCGCCCATGCTTGGGGTGGTGCTGATGTTCCAGTTGTCCACGACATTCCGCGAGCGCATGACCCAGGTAGGGTCGGAGGTGGCCATGCACCGGCAGGGCAGCGCGCAGGAAACGTCTTCTGGCGCCCGGCTTGAGTATTGGCGTGCCTCTCTGCAGGCCATCACCGAACAGCCGCTGCTCGGTCACGGCGCCGGCAGTTGGAACCAGGCTTACCTCAGGCTCAAGGGGCCGCAGGTGTCGTCGCTGTACGACACCGCGTCCGACCCGCACCAGCTTTTTTTGTTGTGGGCGGTCGAAGGCGGCCTGCTTGGGCTGGCCCTCCTCTGCGCGGTGTTGGCTACCCTGTGGCGTTATGGCAGTCGCCTGGCCGCTACTGATGGCCATGCCCTTCAAGCCATGGTGCTGGCGCTGGTGATCTCGGGCCTGTTCAACTCCATGATTTACGGCATCGGTATGGGCGACTTTTTTTGCATCGGTTTGGGTATTCTGGCCGCCTTGGGGCGCGACTCAGCAGGGATTGTCGAGCGCCAGCAGCGCTAACGCCGCCGCCACAAACTGGTCCGGCCCGGGCAAGATCAGCGCCGCCACCCCGGGTTGCGGGTGGTAGGACGGCGGCGTGTCAAAGTTGAACCAGCACAGGGTGGGCACGCCCAACGCCACGGCCATGTGGTAGGGGCCGGAGTCGCTGGAGATCACCAGGTCGGCCTGACCCAGCAGGCCGGTGAGTTCGTCCAGGCTCAGTTGGCCGGCCCAGTCCACCACCTCGGCCTGCCAGCCGTGTTGTGCCATGGCGGTGCTGAACAGGCCCCTGAAGGCCTGGTTGACCTTGCGCTCAAAATCAGCGCCGGAGAGGTGCAGGGTAAAGGGCTGTTGGGCATACAGGGCCACCAGGCAAGCCACCAGCTTGGGTAGTTCCGGACGTTTCGGGATGGCGTCTTCAGTGCCGCAGCCGATGTTGAGTACCACGATGCTTTGACCCGCAGCGGCCGCCAGCGGATGGTCCTGGCGCCAGGCCTGGCCGGCGGCAGCGCTCTTGAGCGTGATGCGCGTGCCGTTGCGGGCGATGCCGAGTGCGGCAAGTGCCACGAAATCGCGCTCGGTATAGTCCAGAGGCCGGATCAGGCCCAGTCGGGCTGCGTAGCGCGGCACACTGGGGGCGGCCAGGTCGTAGCACAGGCGACGCAGCGGAAACTGCGCGATGCCCACACGCTGCGCCCCTTTCAGCCGGCCCAGCCACCACGTCAGCAGGGCGGTTTTCATGCCACTGGATTCGCAGTCGATGATCAGGTCGATGGGCTGGTCTTTTAACCGTTGCGCTACCTCGGCCCAGACCTGGGCACGTGGCAGGCTGGCTTGCCTGCCACGGTTCGGATCTCCCGTTTTGACCGTGACAAAGTGGGCGCTGGCGAGCAGGTGGTGACTGCGGATAAAGGCCTCTGTCGCGTAGCCGCTCTGCTTGCTCAGCATCAGCAGGTGCAGCCGGGCATCGGGCCAGCGCGCTTGAAGAGCGCTCCACGCGGCAGAGCTGCGCAACAGGTCGCCAATGCCCATGCTGTGGCTCTTGATCAGCAGGATGTCGGTCGGGGGTCTGCCGCCGGGCTTCATGCTCATCCGCCCACAGCCGCCCCGGCATGGGCCAGCCCGGCCGCCACCCCACCAAAGCGGTTGCCTTCGACCAACGTGGCCTGCGGCATGGCGGTGCGCAGCGCTTCGACCAGCGGCCGCAGGGCAGAGGACCCGCCGGTCAGGTAGACCGCATCTACGCTGGTTTGTCCGGCGGCGCGGACACAGGCTTGGGCGCACTGCACCACCTGCCCTACCGAGTCTCGCAGCGCATCGTGCAGGCGGCCGGCATCGATGCCGACGTCCAACACCTCGCCTAAAAAATCTAGGGCAATCGGTGCTGCCCTACCCGACTCGGAGCAGGCAATTTTGGCGCTCTCCACTGCTGACAGCAGACGGTGGCCGTGTTGCCCGTCCAACACCCGCAAAAGGCGCTGGTGCAGCACTGGGTTGGCGTAGCTGGGACGCAACTCGCGGGCAAAGTTCAGGGCGCGCCGGGTGTAGGCCTGGTGGATCAAGTGCCAGGTGGCTAGGTCAAAAAATACGCTGTTGGGCACTGGCCTGCCGCCTGCGCCCTGGTGCCGGTAACCCAGCAGCGGCATCACCGCGGCCAGGTCGAGCAGGCGGTCAAAGTCGGTGCCGCCCAGGTGGACGCCGGTGGTGGCCAGGATGTCAGCGCGCCGGTCGCGCAGGTGGCTGCGCGCCGGGTTCAGCCGGATGACGGTGAAGTCCGAGGTGCCGCCGCCAATGTCCACCACCAGCGCCGTGGTTTCGCCGTTCACGCGTTGCTCGTAGTCAAGAGCGGCAGCAATCGGTTCGAGCTGGCACTCTATCCTGCTGAATCCGGCATCACGGGCGGCGCTCTCCAGTGTGGTCTGAGCCTGCGCGTCACGTTGGGCATCGTCGTCGACAAAGTGCACCGGTCGGCCCAACATGACATGGGTCAGCGGCTGGCCGGCGCAGGCTTCGCAGCGGCGCTTGAGTTCCTTGAAAAACAGTACCAGGATGTCGTAGAAGCGCAGGCTCTGGCCATTGACGGCGGTGTACTCGTCCATCAGCCGGCTGCCCAGCAGGCTTTTGAGCGAGCGCAGCAATCGACCCTCGGTGCCGGCCAGGTAGGCCTGCATGGCCTCGCCGCCGTACAGCACGCTCTGCGTTTCGTTGGCAAAAAAAAGGGCCGTTGGCATCTCGGCTCGGCCCTCACCCAGCGGCACCACCTGTAGCCGGCCGCCGGCACCGATCAGCGCTGCGGCCGAGTTGGAGGTGCCGAAGTCGATGCCCAGCACCAAGGGCTGGTCGGTGGCAGCGGCTTGGCGCACCGGGCGTTCCAAGAGCTGATTCAAATGGCAGGCCCCAGCACCTGGGCCAGGAAGGCCGAGATATCGGCAATTTCTTGCGGGTGCAGGCTGTGCGGCATGGGGTAGCTGTGCCACGCCACCGGCTGACCCAGTGCAGCCAGCGCATCGCGCGACGCCTCGCCGCGGGCAATCACCACCACGGGGTCTTGAGTCCCGTGAGCCATGAAGACGGGTGTTTGGGCGTTGGCCGGGTGGCGCTCCGCTGCGAGCCGGTCGGCCAGCGGCAGGTAGCCTGACAGAGCCATGATGCCTGCCAGCCGTTGCGGCAGGCGCAGGCCCGTGTGCAGGGCCATGGCACAGCCCTGGCTGAAACCCGCCAGCACGATGCGCTCGGCCGGGATGCCGCGAGCCACCTCTTGCGCTATCAAGGCAACGATCGCACGTTCCGAGGACTGGATGCCTGCCGCATCCTGCTGGCTGATCAGGTTCGGCCCCAGGATGTCGTACCAGGCCGGCATCACATAACCGCCATTGACCGTGACCGGCATGCTGGGCGCGTGCGGAAACACAAAGCGGATGGGCGGGCAGCCAGACAGGTCAAGTTCGGGTACCAGGCTGGCGAAGTCGTGACCATCGGCGCCCAGGCCATGCAGCCAGATCACCGCTGCGGTGGGCTGCGGTGCGGATTCGATTTCAACGCAGGGCAACAAAGAGGTCATGGTGAGTGATCAGGGTTATTGGCCGTGGCGTTTGAGCCATTCCCGCTCCAGCGGCTCGACCCAGCTGCCGTGCGGCTCGGGCAGGGCTGGCGCGCTGCGTGCCACCTGGCCCGGCAGCGCTTGGGCGGCAAAGCGGGCACGGTCGGCCGGGCTCAGGCGCTCCAAGGCCAACACGGTGGGGTCGCCCCACACCGCGATGTCGGCCTTGCGCGCCTGCGCATCGGGGCTCAGCAGAAAGTTGGCCACCACCTGTGCTGCGTCGCTGGCGCTGGCGTTGACGGGGATCGCAACGAAGTGTGTATTACCAATTGTTCCGCTCTCAAATTGATAGCTGACAATGCTGGCTGGCAGACGCTTGGCGGCGATTTCATTGGCCGCGTCATTGGGGTTGAAGGTCAGCGCCAGCAGCAGTTCGCCGTCGGCCAGCATCTGGCGCATGGCCTCGGCGTTGAGCGGGAACTGCCGCCCGGCGCGCCACAGCTGCGGGTGCAAAGCGTCCAGGGTGCGCCAAAGCGGCGCCGTGGCCTGCGCAAAGGTCGCTGGCGTGACCGGGCGGTACAAGGCGCTGCGCTCAGTGTTCAGGTCCAGCAGCAACTGCTTGAGAAAGGTGGTGCCGTGAAAGTTGGGTGGGCGCGGGTAGGTCAGGCGGCCGGGGTTGGCCTTGGCAAAGGCCAGCAGCGCGTCAAGACTTCGTGGTGGTTCGGGCGTGCGCCGGCTGTCCGCCATAAAGGTCAGCTGCGCCATGCCCCAGGGCGCCTCCAGACCGTCCACCGGTTCAGAGAAATCCAGGCGCGTGGTCGGCTTGCCCTGCACGTCCACCAGGCCGTAGCTGGGCAGGCTTTCCGCAAAGGGGCCAAACAGCAGGCCCTCGCGCTTCATGGTCAGGAAGTTTTCACCGTTGATCCACACCAGGTCCACGCTGCCCCGGGTCTTGCCGGCGGCTTTTTCGGCCCGAACCCGTTTGACCATGTCGGCGGCGTCGCTGATCTTGACGTGCTCCAAGCGCACCCCATGGCGCTGCTGCACCTGTGCGCCCACCCACTGGATGTAGCGGTTGATCGCCTCTGAGCCGCCCCAGGCATTGAAGTACACCGTCTGGCCACGTGCGCGGGCCTCGATGGCCGCCCAGGCGGCAGTTGTTTGAGCCCCGGCTGGGGTTACCAGGCCCACGGCCATGGCAGTCAGCAGGGCTAGCGCTTCGCGTCGCGTTCGCAGGCCTGGATCCCCGATTTCGCGGGGATCCAGGCTAATTGGGGTTTGACCGAGGTGAGGGGTGTTCATGACAGCAGGGCCTGGGCAAATTCGCGGGCGTTGAAGGTTTCGAGGTCTTCGAGCTGCTCGCCGACACCGATAAAGTAAACCGGGATCGGCCGCTCCCGGGCAATCGCGGCCAGCACGCCGCCCTTGGCGGTGCCATCCAGTTTGGTCACGATCAGGCCGGTCAGTTGCAGTGCGTCGTCAAAGGCGCGAACCTGCGCCAGCGCGTTCTGGCCGGTGTTGCCGTCAATCACCAGCAGGGCCTCGTGCGGTGCGCTGGCGTCGGCCTTCTGGATCACGCGTTTGATCTTTTTCAGCTCTTCCATCAGGTGCAGCTGTGTGGGCAGCCGCCCCGCGGTGTCGACCAGCACCACGTCGCGGCCCCG
>RFWA01000570.1 GCA_009922295.1 Betaproteobacteria bacterium | reverse complement strand
TGCTGAGATTCACCATCACTTTTTGTTTCACCAGGAGAAACCATGACACCTTATGACCGCTTAAAACAACTCGGCCTGGAGTTGCTCACCCCGGCTGTGCCTGTTGCCAATTACGTGCCTTTTGTTTTTGCTAACGGCTTTCTTTACCTGTCGGGTCAGGGTCCGCGCAAAGCCGACGGCTCGCAGCACACCGGCAAGGTGGGTGCCGATGTGACGGTGGAGCAGGCCTACCTGCATGCGCAACTCACGGGTTTGAACCTGCTCTCAGTGGCTCACCTGGCGCTGGGCGACTTGGGCCGGGTGCGCCGTGTGGTCAAGGTGCTGGGTATGGTGAACGGCATACCGACCTTTGCCGATCACCCCAAGGTCATCAACGGCTGCTCTGACCTGTTCGTCAACGTCTTTGGCGATGCCGGCAAACACGCCCGCTCTGCCGTGGGCATGGGTTCGCTGCCGGGCAATATCTCGGTCGAAATCGAGGTCATTTTGCAGGTCGACGGCTAGCTAAACCGGGGGCCTCCCATGACTGTCAGCACAGAACTGGCGCGGCCGGACATCCGTCGGCAGCTGGGGCTGCGACCCATCATCAATGCCTCGGGCACCATGACGGTGCTCGGTGCCTCGATCATGGTACCCGAGGCCATCGCTGCAATGACCGCCATCGCGGGCGAATTTGTGGAGATGCAGCACCTGCACCAGCTGGCCTCGGACGCCGTGGCGCAGGCCACAGGAGCCGAGGCCGGTTTCATCACCGCCAGCTGCGCCAGCGCCATCACCTTGGCAGTGGCCGCCACGCTCACAGGCGACCGGCTGCTGGCCATTGAGCGCTTGCCCGACACCACCGGCTTGAAGCGCGAGGTGCTGGTGCAGCTCGGCCACATGGTCGGCTATGGCGCCTCGCTGGAGCAGACGATTGCCATGACCGGCGCCCGCGTGGTGCCGGTTGGTACCGTCAGCATGGCGCGGGATTACCAGCTGGACGAAGCCATTACCGAGAGCACCGCCTGCGCGGTGTTTGTCGTCTCGCACATGACGGTGCAGTACGCCATGCTGAGCCTGGAGCAGGTCTGCCGCATCTGCCACGCCAAGGGTGTGCCGGTGATTGTGGACGCCGCGTCCGAGTACGACCTGCGCGGTTTTTTGGCGAGAGGCGCCGACTTGGTGGTCTACAGCGGCCACAAATTTCTAGGTGGGCCCACCAGTGGCATCGTGGCTGGCAGCAGGGCGCTGGTGCGGGCTGCCGCATTACAGAACCGCGGCATCGGCCGGGGCATGAAGGTGGGTAAGGAAAGCATTGCCGGCGTGATGGCTGCCTTGCAGGCCTGGGGCCGGCGCGACCATCAGGCCATTCGGGCCCGGGAGCGGCAGGCGCTTGACCTTTGGATGCAGGTGATGGCGCCCAGCGCCGATGTGCACTGCCGCCTGGTGCCAGACCCCACCGGTAACCCGCTCGATCGCCTGCGTGTCACCATGCTGCCGGGCAGCCATTGGACGGCCCGCCGCCTGGCTGATGCCCTGGCGGCGGCTGACCCGCCGGTCATGGTGCGCGACTACCAGACAGACCTGGGTTACTTTGACCTGGATCCGTGCAATCTTCATCCGGGCGAAGCGGACAAAGTGGCTCAACAATTGGCGGCCTGTCTGAGGCTGTGATGCTGCAATGCAAGATTGTTCTGCGTGGCCGAATGTGATTAAATGAAAACGGGCTCAACAACATGGCCTGATGGGCAGCTGCAATTTGGCAAGCTGCGCCACTTGGCCGACCAACAGGAGAACTCTTTATGACCAGTTCACGGCGTTCCATTTTGAAAGCAGGCGCGGCAGCCGGCACCACAAACTTCGGCTCGGTCACGTTCACCACGACCGGAAGCGTCTCAATCGCAGAAGATTCCTCAACAGACCTCGTCGGCAGCTCCACCGGCAGCTCACTGACCA
>RFWA01000569.1 GCA_009922295.1 Betaproteobacteria bacterium | reverse complement strand
CCTTGTGCATCGGCATCGGCTTTGGTGCGATTGCCCAACGCACCCACTTTTGCACCATGGGCGCTGTGAGTGATCTTGTCAACATGGGCGACTGGACCCGTATGCGTCAATGGGCACTGGCTATTGGTTTTGCCATGGGCGGTTTTGGTCTGTTGGTTTATACCGGGAGCGTTGACCCCGCCCAGGTGCTTTACGCCTCAAACCGCTGGATCTGGTTGTCCGCTCTGGTAGGTGGTGGCCTGTTTGGTCTGGGCATGGTGCTGGCCTCGGGTTGCGGCAGCAAAACTCTGGTTCGCATTGGTGGCGGCAGCCTGAAATCGCTGGTTGTGCTGATGGTACTTGGTGCCTCTGCTTTCGCTACGCTCAAAGGCGTAACCGCTGTGCTGCGAGTCGCCACGGTGGACAGGGTCGTGCTGGATATTTCCTCTGGCACAAGTCTGGCGCCATGGGTCGCTGCCGCCTGGGGCTTGCCACCAGCCTTGACAGCGCTGTTGCTTGGCCTTGGCATAGGCGGCAGCCTGATGCTCTGGGCTATGGCCGGTAGCGGTTTCCTCACGCCGGGCAATCTGCTCGCGGGTGTCGGTATGGGCGGGCTGGTCGTTGCCATGTGGTGGGTGTCGGGTCATCTTGGCCATCTGTCTGAGCACCCGGAAACGCTGCAAGAGACTTTTTTAGCCACCAACTCTGGTAGATCAGAGGCGCTGAGCTTTGTGGCGCCAGTGGCTTACTTGATGGATTGGCTGCTTTTTTTCAGTGACAAAAGCAAGGTGCTGACGATGGGTATTGTGTCTACCTTAGGCGTGGTGCTGGGCTCATGGTGCATGGCGATGGCGGCTGGCAGTTTCAGGTGGGAGGGTTTTGCCGGCACCGAGGACCTGGCCAACCATCTGGTCGGCGCTGTCCTGATGGGGGTGGGCGGAGTGACTGCTATGGGGTGTACGGTGGGGCAGGGGCTTAGCGGACTGTCTACCTTGAGTGCCAACAGTGTTTTGGCGGTGGCCGGTATCCTCGCCGGTGCGGTGACAGCGCTCCGCTACCAGGTCTGGCGCGTGGATCGACTGGCTTGAGCGAAGACCGCCGCTTTGGCGGCTTGGCTCGCTTGTACGGCCAAGCTGGCGCGGACCGTATCCGCCGCGCCCATGTGGCTGTGGTCGGTATCGGTGGCGTCGGGTCTTGGGCGGCTGAAGCACTGGCGCGCAGTGGCGTCGGCCAGTTGACACTCATTGACTTGGACCACGTTAGCGAATCCAACATCAACCGACAAATACAAGCCGAAGACGCCACCATTGGCCAAGCCAAAGTTCTCGCCATGCGAGACCGCATTCATAGATTCAACCCGTACTGCCAAGTTCATGCCGTTGAGGAATTTGTCGAGCACGACAATTGGCCCCAGTTGTTGCCCCCAGGCGTGAACGCCGTCATCGATGCCTGTGATCAGGTGAGAGCCAAGACCAGCATGGCCGATTGGGCCTTGCGGACCCGAACAATTTTCATCTCGGTGGGTGCAGCGGGCGGCAAACGGCTGGCCCATTTGGTTGATATCGATGATTTGGCCCAGACCACCCATGACCCCCTGCTGGCCCAGCTGCGCTACAGGTTGCGTAAACAGCATGGCGCGGCGCGTGTGGGAAAAAAAATCGGTGTGTCGGTGGTCTTCAGCCGTGAGCCCATTGCGCCACCAGATGCGTCCTGCGCGCCGCAGCAGGATTCCAGTCTGAACTGCCACGGCTACGGCTCGGTGGTGAGTGTGACCGCCACCTTTGGCCAATGCGCTGCCGGTTGGGTGCTTGATAAAATATCTCGACAAGACCCCTGATTGGTTGCCTGATTCACCCTATAATTCGGGGCTTCGCTCCGCCGAGCAATTGGTAGTGTGGAGAGAGTCGGGATGTTAGCTCAGTTGGTAGAGCAGCGGACTTTTAATCCGTTTGTCGTGGGTTCGACCC
>RFWA01000568.1 GCA_009922295.1 Betaproteobacteria bacterium | reverse complement strand
GCTCAAGCCAGAAGGTAAAGCCAAGCTGGATGACCTGGTTAGCAAAGTCAAGGGCATCAACCTGGAAGTCGTTATCGCTGTGGGTCACACCGATGCGGTCGGTCCTGATGCTTACAACCAAAAACTGTCGGTTAAGCGTGCTGAGACCGTCAAGGCCTATCTGGTGTCTAAAGGCATTGAGAAAAACCGTGTCTACACCGAAGGCAAGGGCGAGAAGCAGCCTGTGGCCGACAACAAGACCAAAGAAGGTCAGGCCAAGAACCGCCGCGTTGAGATCGAAGTGGTTGGCACGCGCACCAACAAATAAGCGCTTTACAGCGTTCGGGTAGGCCCCGGCCTGCCAATAAAAACCCCGCTTAGGCGGGGTTTTTTAATGGTGGCTTCGGGCCTGCATGCCGCGAAGGGCCGCCCTGTTTTGGACAAGGTGTTTTCAAACTACCGATAATCCAGCCATGAATGCCACTGTCAACGCCGACCCAGCCGAACTTGCCAAATTTTCAGACCTGGCCCACCGCTGGTGGGACAAAGAGGGTGAATTTCGGCCCCTGCATGACATTAACCCGGCACGGCTTGACTGGATCAACGGGCTGTCGCCGCTGGCAGGCGCCAGTGTGCTGGATGTTGGCTGTGGTGGTGGCATCCTGGCAGACGCCATGGCCCGTTCCGGCGCCGTCGTGACTGGCATTGACCTGGCCGCCAAGGCCCTGCGGGTGGCCCAGTTGCACGCCCTGGAAGCCCAGACCACCGGTGTGCAGTACCGCGAGATCAGCGCCGAAGGGTTGGCGGCTGAAAAAGCCGGCAACTTTGATGTGGTCACTTGCATGGAAATGCTGGAGCACGTGCCCGACCCGGCCTCTGTGGTCCGCGCCTGCGCCAGCTTGGTCAAGCCGGGTGGTTGGGTGTATTTCTCTACCCTGAACCGCAGCCCCAAGTCTTTTCTTTTTGCCATTGTCGGGCCGCGGCACACATGACTATGCCAAGCTGATTCGGCCCAGTGAACTGGCCACGTACTGCCGTGCCGCCGGCCTGGAACTGCAACATACCCGTGGCATGGCCTACAACCCGCTGACGCGACGCACCCGGCTCAATGATGACGCCAGCGTCAACTACCTGTTTGCCACCCGTAAGCCGCTGGAGCAGTTGCCGTGATGCAAGCTGCAACGGGGTTTGCAGACGTCCGGGCCGTACTGTTCGACCTGGACGGCACCCTGATCGACAGCGCACCTGACCTTGGCGCTGCGGTCGACAAGATGCGCGTTGCCCGGGGCCTGCCGTCGCTGCCTCTCTCACACTACCGACACATGTCGGGTACGGGCGCCCGTGGAATGATTGGCGTGGCTTTTGGCATTACGCCAGATCACCCTGATTTTCCGGCCTTGCGGGATGAGTTTTTGAACAACTATGAGCAATGCATGACCGAGCGCACCTTCGCCTTTGACGGGGTGGGTGAACTGATCGCACGGCTGGTGGCCATTAACCTGCCCTGGGGCGTTGTGACCAACAAGGCGGCCCGCTTTGCAGAGCCCCTGACGCGCGCCATGCCCTTGTTTGATTCAGCCCGCACCCTGGTGTGTGGCGACACCACCCCGCACAGCAAGCCGCACCCGGCGCCGCTGCTGGAGGCCGCACGCCGTCTGGACATGGCACCGGCCCAGTGCCTCTATGTGGGGGATGACGAGCGAGACATCGTGGCTGGCCTGGCCGCCGGTATGAGCACCGTTGCCGCTGGCTACGGCTACCTGGGCCAAGCTGCGCAGCCCTCGGCCTGGGGCGCCCATGCACTGATTAATTCTCCGGTGGCCCTGTTGCAATTGCTCGGCAAGGCCTAAAATAACACTCTTGGGGCTGCACTGGTTTCGACGTAGGTACGGACGCGCAGCAGGGCATGTCGAGCTGAATGCGCTCGTAAAACAGATTCAAAAAAACTAACTGCAAACGACGAACGTTTC
>RFWA01000567.1 GCA_009922295.1 Betaproteobacteria bacterium | reverse complement strand
TGGGCGCTTCTGGCCGAGCGCACCAGAAACCACGCCATTGTTCAGTTCAGCAACCGTATGGTGCTCATCACTGACGCCATTTTTACCCTTTCTGGGGCAATTGGGGTGGTCTGGACTGGCCACAGCATGGCGGCTCATCTCGGCGGCGGAGGTGCCCACCCCTGGATTCAATGGTCTTACGGTTTGCTGTCGTTCTCGGGCCTGATCTGGTTATGTGTACTCGTGCCGATTCAGTTAAAACAACGCACCCTGCTGAAGAACAGCACGACACTGAGTGATGACTACTGGCGCCTGTCGCGTATCTGGCAGATCGCTGGTGCGATAGCCACTGTCTTGCCGCTGCCGATCGTTTATCTCATGGTGACCAAGTCAGTCTGACCGGTCTCATTGAGCGCCCAAACCTCTGAAAGGACCGGCGTGCCGCAACCTCGCTCCAAGCTCCACGGGCAAGTGGTGCTGATCACCGGTGCGGCATCCGGTATTGGTGCTGCCACTGCGCTCGAGGTTCGTGCGCGTGGTGGGGTGCCGGTCCTGCTTGACTGCGACGCCGAGCCCTTGGCACAGGTCGCCCATCAATGCGGCGCCGATACTCTGGCGCTTGTCGCTGACGTCACCGATTTGCCTGCCATGGAGGCTGCAGTGGCCCAAGTGCTTGCTCGCTTTGGCCATATCGACATGGTATTTGCCAATGCAGGAGTTGCTGCTTTTGGGCCATTGGCCTACGTGGATCCAGTTGCTTGGAAGCGCTGTGTTGAGGTTAATCTGTTTGGCGTCTTCAACACAGTCCGGGCGGCACTGCCGTCCATCATGCGTCAGCGCGGCTATGTCCTGATCAATGCCTCGGTGTCGTCCTTTGCCCATCCACCTGTGATGTCGGCGTATGCCGCCAGTAAATCTGCGGTTGAGGCCATGGGTAATTCCTGGCGTATCGAGCTGGCCGCCCATAAGGTGGGTGTCGGCCTGGTCCACGCTGGCTGGGTCAGCATCGCCACAAGTCGCAGCGCGTGCGATTGCTCAAGGTATGGAGCGCCGTCTGAGTCGAATTTGGGTACCGGGCTGGTTGCGTCTTTTGTTTGCCCTGCGCGCACTCCTTCATTTGCCATTTGCCGAACGCGAATTGCGACGGGCTGCGCCTGAGATTGAAGCCATTTACCTTGAAGGTTTGGAAGCTGAAGGGGCCTTGGCTTCGTCTTTCGGGCCCCGCGAGCGGGAGCGAACACTGGCCAGGGCGCGCGGGCCCGACTCAGCTTCTTCTTGGCATCCGCCAGGGTAGCATCATCCGCACAGGCAGGGACACCAAGCGGGGGATATCCAGCGACTCGTGAATCGCAGTCACTTCTTCGCCCAGCAACTGCGTCTTCAGCAAGGAGCGGACATAAAAAGGCGTGTCCTCCAGCGTCCGGGTCTGGCCCAGGCGGTCAAAGCGCTGCGCCACCACGCGATCGGGGCCGTGTCGGGGTCGGACGTCATAGACCACGGCGGTGTCACCGTTGGCCATGCCAGCCCGCGCCCAGTCCCAATCTCTAAACCCCTGGTCCACCGGCTCGTCGCCCTCGTTGGAGTCCAAATAGGCGTGGCCGCTCCAACTCGCATCCGGGTTGTCTAATTCAACCTGCACCCGCGCGCAAGGGGCGATGGGTCCCCAGCGGTGCCGCCCGGCATGATCAAGGTTCGTCACGAATCGGCTCAGGCCCTCCGGCCGAACTGTCACCCGGCCGCGCACCCGCATTGGGATCGGTACATTGATTTCGTCAAAGTCGATGGTCAGCGCCTGGCCGTCCCACTTCAGGCTGCTCGGGCCAATACGGCAATCGTGAGCGCTCCTCGTGAGTTGGCTACGACCACGTTCGGTCATGGTCCAGCGCTTACCGGCCTTTCCATACAGAGCCACATTGATGGCACAGTGGTTTTCCGGGTCAGCCACGCCGCCATTTCGGGCGCGTGCCCAA
>RFWA01000566.1 GCA_009922295.1 Betaproteobacteria bacterium | reverse complement strand
CTGATGATCGGAGACAGCTGCCCCGCAGCTTGCGGCCGCAGCACAAACATGTGCCCGGAGGTGGCGGCGCCCGCGCCATTGGTTTCGGTCAGGCCAAAGCCAATGCCGGACATGGAGTTGGGGCGGCGCTGCAGCACATCTTTCACCAGGCTTTGCGGCAGCCCTGCGCCGCCAAAGCCCAAGCCGCCCAAGGTGCCGGTGACGGCCGGATCGTCGAAACCGGGTTCTGCAAGCAGTTGCATCACCATGGACGGTGCACCGTTAAATTGGGTGATGCGCTCTTGTTGGATCAGGGCCAGTGCGTTCTGGGGATTCCAGCGCCGCATGAACACCAAACGCCGGCCGTGGCGCAGCGCAGTTAACAGCTGCGCATGCAAGCCGCTGACGTGAAACAAAGGCACGGCCGTCAGCGTGGTCGGGGGCAGGGCGCGCGCCATCATGGCCGCCACGATGTCGGGCGAGGTCATCGCCGACATGGCACCGATAAAGTCGATATTGAATAAGCCTTGGCACACTGCCCGGTGGCTGGACACCACGCCTTTGGCCTGGCTGCTGGCCCCGGAGGTGAACAAAATCAGCGCCGGGTCCTGGGTGCTCAGTACCGGTGGCGTGAAGGACTTTGCGCCCGCTGTGGTGGCGTCTTGCCAAGCGCAGCTGACTTGTCCTTGCGCATCATCGACACACAGGCAAGGCAGTTGCAGGGCGGGCAAGTCGGCCTGCACCTGGGCTAGGCGGTCGTGGTCGGCGATCAGCAAGCGCGCCTGCAGTGCCTGTAGGCCCGAAAGCAGCTCCTCGCGCAGGCCAAAGCTATTGAGCGGTGCCGGTACGGCGCCCGTCAGTGCCACGGCGACGAAGGCCACGGCCCATTGAGGGCGGTTGCGCATGGCGATAGCCACGCGTTGGCCAGGCAGCACGCCATAAGTGGTTTGCAGGTGCGCGGCCAAGGCATCGGCGGCGCTAAAGAATTGCGCGAACGTCCAGCGCTCGTCGTCAAAGACCAAAAACTCGCGCTCGCCATGGGTGCGCCCGGCATCCAGCAGGGCGGGCAGAGTGGCAAAGGCGTTGCGGTAGGCGAGCAAGGGGGTGCCTGCTACATCGACGCTGTGCAGCTCGAAGGGCGCGCCCGGACTGGTCAGTTGGGCGCGGCTGCGTGCGGCCAGCGCGAGCAGCGCGGCATCGGCGTCGGACAAAGTGGTGCTTGTGGTGGTGGTCATCGATCAAAACCCTCGCAAGCGGGCATAGCGCGCGCGGTGAAAGACGCCGTCGCCCAGGCATTGCTGCACCAGGCGGGCGCGCTTGACATACAGGCCCAAATCCAGCGCGTCGGTGACGCCGATGCCGCCGTGCATCTGTACGGCTTCGTTCATGGCTTTTTCGCACAAATCGGAGGCGCGTGCCTTGGCCAGGCTGGCCAACTGAGGTAATTGGGATATTTGGGCGTCGCCTTGGTCGATGGCGTCCAGCGCAGCCGTCACGCAGCTGTGCAGCATTTCTATCTCGGTATACAGGCGCGCCATACGGTGCTGCAAGGCCTGGAAAGAGCCAATCGGCACGCCAAACTGCACCCGCTCTTTGAGGTAGGCCAGCGTGGTGTCAAAGGCGTAGCGGATGATGCCCAGTGCCTCGGCAGACAGGCTGATGCGGCCCAGGTCCAGCGCCTGGTCCAGCACCTGGGCGCTGTCTGGGCCACTGGCTAGCAAAGCCTCGGCGGGCAGTTGCACGCCGTCGAGCACCATGCGCGCGTAATTGCGGCTGTCGGCCATGTGCAGCGGCTGCACGTGCAGGCCCGTGGTGTCTGCGGGCACCACAAACAGACCGACAGGCCCGGCGCCACTATCGAGGCGGGCGACGACGATGAAGGCGTCGGCACCCACTCCGTCGATCACAAACCATTTCTCACCCTGCAAAAGCCATTGGCCGGCCGCGAGTCGGGCGCTGGTGGCGATGCTG
>RFWA01000565.1 GCA_009922295.1 Betaproteobacteria bacterium | reverse complement strand
CGAGTTCAACCCCGGCGCATTGTTTGATGCAGCGAACTTGAAAGTCATAGGCCATTTTCTGGCGGCTTTTCTGCCGCCGCAAACAGGTGCTGAGTTTTTAAGCGAACTGTTTAAAGCCACGCTGCAAACCCTAGCGATTGCAACAGCCGGTATTACGCTGGCCTTGCTGGTCGCCGTGCCATTGGCTTACCGGGTCAGCCGTGTCTGCCGCTCTCACCCGGGATTGCAATTGATCACACGCAGCTTGCTGACGGTGTTGCGCGGCATACCTGAACTGGTGTGGGCGCTGCTGTTTGTGCGCGTCATGGGCTTAGGCCCGGCGGCCGGTGTGCTGGCCCTTGGACTGACTTACGGCGGCATGCTGGCCAAGGTCTACGCAGAAATCCTGGAATCGGTTGACCAGACACCTGCCCGCGCCTTGCAAGCCGCAGGTGCGAGTCGGCCTGTGGCCATGCTTTACGGACTGCTGCCGCTGGCAGCCAAAGAATTGATTTCGTACACGGTGTACCGCTGGGAATGCGCATTGCGCGCCTCGGTGGTCATGGGCTTTGTCGGCGCCGGAGGCTTGGGTCAGTTGATGGACCAGGCCATGAAGATGCTCAACGGCGGCGAGGCGTGTTCGGTGCTTATCGTGTTTTTGTGTCTGGTGGTGTTGGCAGACAGCTTGTCAACTTGGCTGCGCCAGGCATTGGATGCACCTTCTCAGCGACAACGTTCTGCGTTCGGCTGGCGCAGCAGCTGGTGTGCGTTGTTATTGATGACCTCGGTCGTCAGCAGTTTTGCTTTGCTGTCGATTGATTTTTCAGACCTGCTGTCGCTGCAGGCGGGGCAATCCATGGCCCGGTTTGTCTCCGGTTTTTTCCCCGCCGATGTGTCGGCTAACGTGCTGGCAAAAAGCGCCTATGGCATTTGGCAAACACTGGCGGTGTCGGTACTGGGCACCGCACTGGCCGCCGTGGCTGGCTTGCTGCTCGCCGTCAGCAGGCCGCGAACGCTGGTCAACGCTGTGTTGAACGTATGCCGCAGCGTGCCCGAACTGGTGTGGGCGACATTGACCGTGCTGGCGGTCGGACTCGGCCCCTTCGCCGGTGCGCTGGCGCTGGCCTTGCACACCACCGGCGTGCTGGGGCGACTGTTCGCGCAGGCGATTGACAATGCCACGCGCGCTCCTGCGCTGGCCTTGCAGCACGCCGGGGCATCACGCAGCCTGGCTTTTGTGTATGCCACCCTGCCGCAAATTGCGCCGCAGTTGGTCGCTTACACGCTGTGCTTACACGCTGTACCGCTGGGAAATGAACATACGCATGGCCGCCATACTGGGCTTTGTCGGCGCAGGCGGTTTGGGGCAGTTGCTGTATGTGGCGCTGTCGCTGATGGACTACCCGCAGGCGTGCACGCTCATCATGGCCATGCTGCTGTTGTCCGTGCTGGTCGATCAGGCCAGCGCCCGGCTCAGGCGCTTGATGGCCTGAGCAAAGGTTTATTTTTTGATGCTGACCAGCTCAACTTCAAACTGCAACACCGTCTTGGGTGGAATCACGCCGCGTACGCCTTCGTCGCCATAGGCTGTGGCCGGAGGGCAAGTAAGGCGCGCTTTACCGCCGACTTTGATTTTTTGCATGCCTTCGGTCCAGCAAGGAACCACGCGCGACAAAGGAAAAGCGATGGGCTCGCCGCGTTTGTAGCTGCTGTCGAATTCCTTGCCGTCCGGCAACGTGCCACGGTAATGCGCGACCACCGTGTCTGCGGCGGTGGGGCTGGCGCCGCTGCCTTCTTTGAGGTGCTCGATTTTCACGCCGGAGGGCAGTGTTTCGATTTTATTTTCGGCACTGGCGACGCCGACAAACAAAGCCAGCAAGGCAAAAGACACAAGTGTGGTGATTTTCATGGTGTGAGGCAGTGAAGTGAAAGCAAGCATTATCAATGCTGAACCCACAACACATGAAGCTG
>RFWA01000564.1 GCA_009922295.1 Betaproteobacteria bacterium | reverse complement strand
CGTCGGGCCTTGCTGTTGAACCTGGCCGAGCAGCAGGATTTCGTGGTGATTGAGGATGACTACGAAGCCGAAAATCTGTATGAGGGCGAGCCGATGCCCGCGCTCAAGAGCATGGATAAATCGGGTCGGGTGATCTATGTGGGCTCGGTATCCAAAAGCCTGTCGCCGTCGCTGCGGCTCGGTTACATCGTCGCGCCACGTGCCTTGATTGCTGAACTGCGTGAGTTGCGCCACGCCATGGTCCGCCACCCCACGCATGGCCTTGGTGGCCCGAGCCCTGGCGCAGTACCTGCCCGACTTCGAGTTTCAATTGCCCTCCGGTGGGGCCTCGGTGTGGGTGCGTGCGCCCGACTGGATCGATTCGTCTGAGCTGGCCCTGATGGCATGCAGCCATGGCGTACTGATCGAGGCAGGCGAGGTGTTCTTTATCAGCCCACCCTACCCATGCCCTTACTTTCGCCTGCGCTTGTCGTCCATTGCTTCCGACCAGATCGGCGAGGGTATTCGTGCCCTCGGCATGGCGGTAGATGAGTTGGCACAGGCACGTGGCACGCGCCGACTCAGCGGCCTGCCGGCTAGGCCTTGACGCTGGGCTTGTTGCCCTTGCGGCTGTTCACACTGTCGGCCAGGACACACAGTATTTCAAACAGCATGGTCGCACCCACCATTGCCGTGTTGCCACTGGTGTCAAACGGCGGCGACACCTCCACCACATCGCCCCCCACCAGATTCAGCCCCCGCAGTGCGCGGACCGCCCATTGCGCTTCCAGCGTGGTCATGCCGCCAATCTCGGGTGTTCCGGTGCCTGGTGCGTAGACCGGGTCCAGTGCATCCACATCAAAGCTGACGTAGGTGGGGCCATCGCCCACCACGCGACGGGCTTCCTGCATCACGGCCTCAATGCCCATGGCATGGAACTCGTCAATGTCGATCACCCGGATACCCTGTTGCTGTCCCCAGGTATCTTCAGCATCGTTGTAGAGCGCGCCACGAATGCACGGACAGCGGCGCCACGCCAGCATCACAGACCCGGTCAAAAAAAGTCTTGATGCGGGCCATCGAGTCCATCACATCCACCGGGTTGACCGGTGTATCGCCCAGGTCGGCGCAGTTGCACAGCGCAAAGGGGTTGATGCCGCTGGCCCGGTTGACGTTGCGGATCATGGTGGAGAGGTCTCTCACCTGACGCGGCCCGTGTCGCGCACCGGCGCGGTTGGTGGTGCCACCATCCCAAGGGATGCCGACCAGACCAATATCCACCTGGGGAAACGCTTCGTGATCAAAGTCGAGGTAAGGTAGGCGCATCAGCGTGGCCAAGCCGGCAAAGCGAGGCATGACAGAGCCCGTGATGGGGGCAAAGAAATTAGGTTTCATCAGACGCGTCCTTTCCAGGGTACCAGCTTGTCTTCGATCCAGCGCATCAGCAGGTCAAACATATAGGCCACCACGCCAATCACGATGATGCCCATGACCACAATGTCGGTGCGCAAAAAATTAGATGCGTTCAGCACCATTTGCCCCAGGCCCACATTGGCAGCCACCATTTCGGCCGCAACCAGCGTGCTCCATCCAAAACCAATAGACACCCGCATGCCCACCAAAATTTCAGGCATCGCGGCGGGCAACACCACATGGCGAATCACCTGGGTGTAGCTAGCGCCCATGGAGTAGGCCGCATTCATTTGCTCTTGCGAGGCGCTGCGCATGCCAGAGCGCGCCGCCATGGCCAGTGGTGCAAAACAGCTCAGAAAAATCAGCAGCACCTTGGGCAGCTCGTCAATGCCGAACCAGATGATGATGAGCGGCAGGTAGGCCAGTGGCGGCAGGGGCCGATAAAGCTCGATCGGAGGGTCAAAAATGCCGCGCCAGACGCGTGACATACCCATGGCGATGCCAATCGGTATGGCCAGCAGGCAGGCCAGAAAGAAGGCGGCAAACACCCGCAACATG
>RFWA01000563.1 GCA_009922295.1 Betaproteobacteria bacterium | reverse complement strand
GGAAACCCTCAAGATCCGTATTCGCTCCTGAAAAGCTACGGCGAGGATCTGCTGGGTGAAACCCTCCTGGCCTCTGAGGACCCGGATGACTTGGTGGTGGCCGAAGGCGGTGCCGCGACCACGGCCTACGCCCGATTGCAATTTGAAACGCTGAACCCGGATACCCGCGCAAAGATCAACGAGGCACTGCTACGCTACTGTGAGCTTGATACCCTGGCGATGGTGATGATTGTCCAGGCGTGGCGAGACTTTCTGGAAACGACTGTGTGAAAACCGAATTAGCCGGTGCGATTTCAGAGCGGTCGGGGGATTGCGGTGCTCATCAGCTCAGGTGGAGATACTGGCCATAGTTTGGCCGGACTCCGTGGCAAGCAAGCGCTCCACCTCACCGCGCCTCAAAAAACACCTGCGCCCGCAAATCCCGCTGCAGCCACTCGCTCAGGGCCAACCAATCCTGGTCGTCTTTCTCATTGCAGACTGACGCCGTACGGCGCACGGTGTAGGTGCGTTTAACCTGCAAGACCTGATCCTTGAACCGGTAGCTGGATTGGTAGCTCAGCGGCCCACGGCTAAAGCTCACATCAGGCGGGATGCGCGTTACCTGCATCTCTGGCGTAAATGCCAGTTCAATCTGCTCACTGTGCTGCATGTTTGGAGGGGGTTTAATTGCCATGCGGCTGCGGATGTTGCCTGAGGCCAGCCCAATCGGTATTGTCATGGCCGCTGGCCCCGGCACGTTCACCAGCGGGTCGAGCACAAAGCTGGCTGTCACCTGCCAGGGCGAGTCCAGATCGGTTGGGTCACCAGACTCGATGCGGCCAGTGCCCGACTCGGCAAAGCGCGCCAAGAACCGGTTGACGACATCGACTGGCTCCTGGCTCCGATACCCAAAATGCGAATAACGTGAATCCGACTCAGGGGAGCCGCGCATGCGCATCACGCTTCGCCCGCTCACCCGGCCATCGCTTTGCAGCTGCAGCCAAACCTGGGTGTCGGTCTGGTCCTGCTCGGCGCTGCTGGCCGGGGTGCGCGACAGGGTGCCCGTGGCCGTCAACAGCACCGGTTTGTCCTGGTCACCATCGGGCAGACTGCCCATGGGGGTGAAGCTGGAGGTGGAATCCAGGAACATGTTGAGCGCCGGCACGTAGGTGATCACATGGTCAAAAGGATCTGGCACCGGCAGACTGGGCAGCTTGAAGGACCCGTTGGCATTGATCAGCGCCGGGCTGCTGTCGATGCCGACAGCCGCGAGTAGTGCCTCCAGCATCACCACATGGTCCTTGCAATCGCCGTAGCGGTTGTCCAGAATGCTTTGAGAGTCATGCGGCACAAAGCCACCGGCACCGGCGTACACCGCCACGTAACGAATATTGCGGGCCACCCAGTTGTAGAGCCGGCGCACCCGGGTGGCGTCATCGGTGGCGCCGGCCACCAGTGATTTGGCCAGGGCGGCGATCTCAGGTGTTACCCGGGCCATCGGTTTTGCGCGGTCCTGGTAGGCCCGGGCAAGATCGGCGTAGCTGGCAAAGCTGCTGATCAGCACATGCGGCGTGAAGTCGATCAGGTCTACCTGACCACGCTCTGGCGGCAGGGCCTGGGCCTGCTGGTACTGAAAGCGGTAGCGCTTGAACCCAGGCGCATCGCCGGGCTCTGCCGCCAGCAGGCCGCCTGCCACCCGATCCGTGGCCACACGCAGGTCAATGCCAGCGTCGTGGCTGAGCTCAAGGGTGAAGTTGCCATAGCGCCTGTGCTGCGGGTAAATGATGACGCGCACCTTGTCGTCGCTGTACATCGCATCCTCCACCGTCTCCTGGGTGCGGATCCGGTCTGGGGGGACGTTTATACGGCTGCCATCGGGCTGCAGGGTGTAAGCCTCCAGCACCTCCAGGTTTTCCAGGGCAGCGTTGTAGTACTGGCGCAGTTCACTGTGGGTCTGCACCGCCTGCTCGG
>RFWA01000562.1 GCA_009922295.1 Betaproteobacteria bacterium | reverse complement strand
CTGAAGTTGCTTGGCCAGACCGATGGCCGTTTTGATGTCTTTGTCCTGCGATGATTTGTCACCGCCTGCGAGCAAGATCACGATTTCCAAGCCACGTTGGGCGAGGTAGACGCGGTAGCCCGGGCCGAAGTGGACCCGGATTTCTGACACGCCTTCACCAACAGGTTTGTAATCGCCAAAATTACCCTCTTCGATTCGATCGATGCGGGCCTGAATGCGACGCGCTGCCTGTTTGTCCCGCAAGGCTCCAAACTACCTGTCAAACACGTCGGTGGTGTAGATTGATTTCACGGTCTAAGTGTATAAATTGGGATACGAATTGTCAAGACTCTCCTAACCGATCTGCGGCAGACCAGCCTAAGTGTTTCATTGTCTCTGGTAAATCACCCGCCCAACCCGGTCAATATGGGCGACCAGTTCGGCATGACCGAGCTGGTCATAGATCGACAGGTCTATTTCATAGGGCAGCAGCAGGTCATCCAGCGCCATGTCGATGTCGCCCAGCAATGACGGCGTCAGCCCATCGCCGCGCAAGGTCAAGTCAATATCCGAGCCGGGTTTGAAATTGCCTTTGGCCCGGGAACCGTACAGCACGCCCTGCGCCACCTGCGGAAATTCCGCCAAAGTGGCGCAGATTTGGGCCAGTGTGGCGTCACTTAAGCCCATGCTGGCACCTGCTGGCGCGACCAGACTCATGCCGCAGGCCCAGTTTGGGTCAATGGCGCCAGGCGTTGCTGCAGCGCAGCAAAGGCCGGATAAAAACGTATCAAAATATCTCGCGTCACGCTGTCGGCCACCTCGGGGTTGTAGGTATGAGACGTCAGGTTACGGGCCTTGATCATGTCCATCCAGGCCTCGCCGTCCGTAACCAGCCCATTTTGGAACCCCGAGCGACTGGCATCTCGCGAGCCAATCAGACCAAAGATGCCCTGCTGCTCCAGATAGTCCTTCAAAACGTTCCAGGCCAGTTCATGGGTGAATTCAAAGGCCTGGATCAGGCCTTGCTGCTCCAGCTTGGACAGCGGGCGCTCGCCAGCCAGCGCCGCCGCATCAGACAAGCTCTGCAGCGCCCGGGTGAAATTGGCGAAGCGTTGCAACCAGCGAATATCGTCACTCATGTCAATTCCAGTCGATAGAGAACAGGATAGTACTGAAGTTCGGCGGAATGGACCAATGCGCCGTAAACCCCAAACTGCGTCAAATTCAACCCACTCGCCGCGGCCAGGCTGGTGAAGTAGGTTGGCCGAACCGCATCCCCGCGCAGGTAGCCCACCAGCCCCAGATGCACCGGGCTGCTGCCACTGGTGTTGGCGCTGCTGACCAGCTTGGGCGCTATGGTGTGTGTGGTATCCAAGATTCAGGGGGGTGAATCGCTAGTAAGTTGTAGGCGCCGGACAACGCGTCCAGACCCGGAATTGGCGATTAGACCACCCCAAAGCGGGCGGCGCCATTACCCCAAAGCGTCATTCACCTGGTCATGAAACTGGGCCAGGCTGACGGCCAGGTCCAGCTCGCGCGGCAGGGCGTCGCGCACCGAGAACACACCCAGGATTTTTCCGCCGGGGGCCACCACTGGCAGGTGGCGAAAACCGCGCTCGATCATGATCAGCACCGCGTCTGACACCTTCAGCTCCGGCGGCACGCAGTGGGGCTGGTGGGTCATGACCTTGGCCACCGGGGTGGCTTTGGCGTCCAGCGCCTTGGCAAGCACTCGGGTCATGAGGTCGCGCTCTGTCAAGATGCCCAGCATGGCGCCGGTCTGGTCAATGATCAGCACGCTGCCGCAATTGGCCTTGGTCATGGTGCACGCCGCCTCCCACACATTGGCGGTAGGCGGCAGGCTGACCAATTGGCGCTGCGACATGCATTGGGAAACGGTGCGGTCTGACATGGTGCACTCCTCAGGTGGTGTGTCTCGCCCTTTAGCGCAATGACGCGTTGAGCTTGTCCA
>RFWA01000561.1 GCA_009922295.1 Betaproteobacteria bacterium | reverse complement strand
AGGACTCGGTGGCCGCCTACCTGCTGGCCCAGCGGCAGGACCTCGCTGACAAGGAATCCGCCGAAATCACGGTGCTGCAAGCTTACTTGCCGCAGCGCCTGAGCGCGGAAGAGGTGACTGCCGCAGTTCAGGCCATCGTGACCGAACTCGGCGCCAAAGGCCCGGGCGACATGGGCAAAGTCATGGGTGCGGTCAAAGCTCAGCTGGCGGGCAAGGCGGACATGGGGCAGGTATCGGCCGCCGTCAAAGCAGCGCTGGCGGGTTGAAGCAGCTGACTCTGCTCACCTTACTAAAGCCTCAGCTCCCCGCCACCTTCATCCGGTTGACCAGCACCGAGCCCACCTCTTTGGCGCCGTAGTTGTAGGTATCGGCGCCGACGGCCACGATGCCCTTGAGCATGGTTCTCATGTTGCCGGCGATGGTGATTTCATGCACCGGGTAGGCAATGCGGCCGCGCTCTACCCAAAAACCGCTAGCGCCGCGTGAATAATCGCCCGTCACGTAATTGACGCCGCTGCCCATCAATTCAGTGACAAACAGGCCGGTGCCCAGCTTCTCCAACATGGCCTCCAGGCTGTCACCGGGGCGGGTTTTGCGCGAGTGCAGCGTCAAATTGTGCGAGCCGCCGGCGTTGCCAGTGGTTTTCATGCCCAACTTGCGTGCCGAGTAGCTGCTCAAAAAGTAGCCCTGCACCCGGCCCGCTTCCACCACTTGGCGCGGCTTGACACGCACGCCTTCATCGTCAAACGGTGAACTGCCCTTGCCGCGCTTGACAAACGGATCTTCAAAAACATCAATGTGCGCCGGCAACACCCGCTTGCCCAGTGAATCGAGCAGGAACGAGCTTTTGCGGTACAAAGCACCTCCGCTGATGGCCTGCACAAAAGCACCCAGCAGACCAGCCGCCAGCGGCGACTCAAAGAGAACCGGGCATTCGGTGGTAGCGATCTTGCGCGACTTGAGCCGGCTCAAGGCCCGCTCGGCGGCGTAGCGGCCAACTGCCTCGGGCTCGGCCAGGTCCTGCGGATAGCGCATGGAGGTGTACCAGGCATCGCGCTGCATGTCATTGCCCTTGCCGGCAATCGGTGACACCGACATCGAGTGGCGCGAGCTGGCGTAGCCACCCCGGAAACCCCGGGTGTGTGCACTGAAAAAATGCGACTGCTGGGCCGACACGCCGGCGCCTTCGCTGTTGGTGATCCGCCGGTCAACCCGAAGGGCCGCACTCTCGCCGCGCAGTGCCAAAGCCGCCGCTTCTTCAGCCGTGATGGCCCAAGGGCAAAACAGGTCGAGGTCGGTGCGCTGGCGCGAGGCCGGGGCGATGTCACGGGCATCTGGCAGCGCGGCGAAAGGGTCTTGGGCGGTAAAACGGGCGATGTCAAACGCCGCTTGAACCGTCTGCTCTATCGCTGCCGCAGAAAAGTCAGAGGTGCTGGCATTACCCCGGCGCTTGCCGATGTAAACCGTGACACCCAGCGACTTATCGCGGTTGCGTTCGACGTTTTCGAGCTCGCCCTTGCGCACCGAGACGCTCAAGCCACTGCCCTCCGAGGCTTCAGCTGCCGCATCAGTAGCGCCTATTTTCTTGGCATGCGCAAGCGCGCTGTCGACCAAATCTTCAAAGAATGGGCGGCTATAACTGAAGCCGCTGCCGGCGCTGGGCGCAGCTTTTGTGGAGTTAGGGTTCTTCATATCGGAGGCTATGATACTTGGCTATGTCACGCAAACTGAAAAAAGGCTATTTCGTTCGGGGCGAGTTCATCGCTGAAGGCAGCGAGCGCGATCTCGAACTCAAGGCCGAGCTCAAGGGCACCAGCGAGCAAAGCCGCACTGAGCTCAAGCGCGAGAGCACCGAACTGCAAAAACTGGGCGAAGACCTGCTGACCCTGCGCCCTGAGCTGATGGCGCGGTTGGCCGTGTCGGAAAAGCTCAAAGACGCTGTGGTGGAGGC
>RFWA01000057.1 GCA_009922295.1 Betaproteobacteria bacterium | reverse complement strand
CCAAGGGTCTGACGCTGCCGCTCATGAGCTACGGCGGCTCTGCCATCCTGGTTAACCTGATAGCGATCGCCGTTGTGCTGCGCATAGACCACGAAAACCGCATCCTGATGCACGGGGGGCGGGTATGAAAAGCGCCTTGATCATGGCCGGCGGCACGGGTGGTCACATCTTCCCGGGGTTGGCGGTGGCGCATGCGCTGCGCGAACGCGGCTGGCGCGTGCACTGGCTGGGTGGCACCGGCAGCCCTAGCCAGCCCAGCATGGAAAGCCAGCTGGTCCCGTCGCAGGGATTTGCTTTTGAAGCCATTAATTTCTCGGGCGTGCGTGGCAAAGGCCTAGGCACACTGGCGCTGTTGCCGCTTAGGCTGCTGCGGGCCTTCTGGCAGGCGCTGCAGGTGGTGCGCCGGGTCAAGCCAGACGTGGTGGTGGGTCTGGGCGGCTTCATCAGCTTTCCGGGCGGCATGATGGGTGTGCTGTGGGGCAAGCCGCTGGTTCTGCATGAGCAAAACTCGGTTGCGGGCCTGGCCAACAGGGTGCTGGCCGGCGTTGCCGATGCCGTCTTCACGGCCTTCCCCCAGGTTTTGGCCAAGGGGCTATGGGTAGGTAACCCGCTGCGCAGTGCTTTTCTTGGGATAGCCGAGCCAGCGCAGCGTTTTGCCGGACGCAGCGGACCGCTGCGGGTGCTGGTGCTGGGCGGTAGCCTGGGCGCCCGCGCACTGAATGACATCGTGCCGCGCGCCTTGGCGCTGTTGCCGCCCGAGCAACGGCCGACCGTCACGCACCAAAGCGGTCAACGGCAGATCGACGACCTGCGCGCCAACTATGCAGCGGCTGGCGTTCAAGCCGAGCTCACGCCCTTCATCGATGACACGGCGCAGGCCTTTGCCCAGGCCGACCTGGTGATCTGCCGCGCCGGCGCCAGCACCGTGACCGAGCTGGCCGCCATCGGCGCGGCGGCGGTTTTCGTCCCATTCCCGTCGGCGGTGGACGATCACCAGACCCACAACGCCCGTTTTTTGGTCAGCCAGGGCGCGGGCTGGCTGCTGCCACAGCCGGCTCTGACCCCGCAGCACCTGGCCGCCATGCTCGCCGCCTTGACACGTGCTGAGCTGCTGGCCTGTGCCACGCGGGCCCGTGAAATGGCCAAAACCGAGGCTACCACCGCCTTGGTGGCCGCTTGCGAGGCCTTGACCCCATGAAACACGCCGTGCGGCATATCCATTTTGTCGGCATTGGCGGTGCTGGCATGTCGGCCATTGCCGAGGTGCTGCTGAACCTGGGCTACCAGATCTCTGGCTCTGACTTGGCCGACAGCGCCACACTGCGCCGGCTGGCGGGGCTGGGGATCCAGACCCAGGTGGGTCATCTGGCCAGCCATGTGGACGGCGCTGACGCGGTCGTTACGTCAACCGCCGTGCGTGCCGACAACCCAGAGGTACTGGCCGCCCGCGAGCGCCGCATCCCCGTGGTGCCGCGCGCCCTGATGTTGGCCGAGCTGATGCGCCTGAAGCAGGGCATCGCGATCGCTGGCACCCACGGCAAGACCACCACCACCAGCCTGGTGGCCAGCGTGCTGGTCGAGGCCGGCCTGGACCCCACCTTCGTGATCGGCGGCCGGCTCAACAGCGCCGGCGCCAACGCCCGCCTGGGACAGGGCGATCACATCGTGGTCGAGGCCGACGAATCTGACGCCTCGTTCCTGTTCCTGCTACCGGTGATGGCGGTGGTGACCAACATCGACGCCGACCACATGGAGACCTACGGCCATGACTTTGGTCGGCTCAAACAGGCCTTTGTTGACTTTCTGCACCGCATGCCTTTTTATGGCACGGCGATCCTGTGCACTGACGACCCTGCCATCCGGGACATCGTGCCCCAGGTCACCTGCCCCGTCACCAGCTACGGCTTCGAAGAGGGCGCTCAGGTGCGGGCTGTTGAGGTGCAAGCGGTGGGCGGGCAGATGCAGTTCACGGTGCAGCGCCGTAACGGCGTGGTGCTGCCTGATCTGCCCGTGGTGCTCAACCTGCCGGGCCGACACAACGTGCTCAATGCGCTGGCGGCGATCGCGGTGGCCGTCGAGCTCAATGTGCCAGACGACGCCGTCCAGCAGGCACTGGCTCATTTCAAGGGCGTGGGCCGCCGCTTCCAGCGCTATGGCGAGGTTGCGACCAGGGGCGGCAGTTTTACCCTGGTTGATGACTATGGTCATCACCCGGTCGAGATGGCGGCCACGCTGGCGGCGGCGCGCGGCGCCTTCCCAGGTCGGCGCCTGTTGCTGGCCTTTCAGCCTCACCGCTACAGCCGAACCCGCGATTGTTTTGAGGACTTTGTCAAGGTCATCGGGCAGGCCGATGCAGTGCTGTTGACTGAGGTCTATGCAGCTGGCGAAGCGCCTATCGTGGCCGCCGACGGCCGCAGCCTGGCGCGCGCGCTGCGAGTGGCAGGCCGGCTGGAGCCCCAGTTTATTAACGATATTGCCGATCTGCCGCAAGCGATTGCCGACCACGCCCGTGCCGGTGACGTGGTCTTGTGCATGGGTGCGGGCTCCATCGGCGGCGTGCCAGCCCGCGTGCTGGAACTGCTATCAAATAAAGAGCGCAAAGCCCAGGAGGGAAAAGGGCCATGAGCCAATTTGATCCCGGAAAAGTGGCCGTGCTGATGGGCGGCGCCTCAGCCGAGCGCGAGGTCTCGCTGATGTCTGGCCAGGGCGTGCTGCAGGCCCTGCGCTCATTGGGTGTCGATGCCCACGCTTTTGACCCGGCCGAGCGTGATCTGGCCGAATTGCGGCGCGACGGCTTTGCCCGCTGCTTCATTGCCCTGCACGGCCGCTTCGGTGAAGACGGCACGGTGCAGGGCGCGCTGGAAATGCTCGGAATGCCCTACACCGGCTCGGGCGTGATGGCGTCGAGCATCGCCATGGACAAGGTCATGACCAAACGACTCTGGCAGGCGCAAGGCCTGCCGACACCGGCGCATGTGGTGCTGCCAGGGGAGGTACTGCCAACCGACCAATTGGGTGCAGTATGCCGGCAGTTGGGCTTGCCGCTGATCGTCAAGCCGCCGCACGAGGGCTCGTCGATCGGCGTCAGCAAGGTCACCCAGTCTGACCAGTTGGCGCCAGCAGTTCAACTGGCCGCTGGCTACGACGCCGAGGTGCTGTGCGAGGCTTTCATTGAGGGCGACGAGGTGACCTGCCCGGTGCTGGGCAGTGGGGCGCAGGCCCATACGCTGCCGGTGGTGCGTATCCAGGCGCCGCAGGGCGCCTATGACTACCAGAACAAATACTTCACCGATGTGGTCAAGTACCACTGCCCCAGCGGCCTGCCCGCGGCCGAGGAAGCCGAAATTTCCCGCATCGTGCTGGCGGCATACCGCGCGCTGGGTTGCCGTGGCTGGGGCCGCGCCGATTTGATGATCCGGGCCAGTGACCGCCAGCCCTTTCTGCTGGAGATCAACACCTCGCCCGGCATGACCAGTCACTCACTGGTGCCGATGTCCGCACGGGCCGCGGGCATCGACTACCCGGCCCTGTGTATGGCAGTGCTGGCGCAAGCTACGCTGGACTATGCGCGGGCGCCTGCTGCGGTCGGGGCAATGCCATGAACAAGCCCCTGCCTGTCGACATCCGGCTGATGCAACGCACGGCGCAAGTGTTGTGGGCCGTCCTGGCCGTGATGGCGCTGGCGAGCACAGCTATCTTTGTGTCGCGGCATACGGTTTTTGCCATTCGCGGCATTACCGTCACTGGCGATGTCACCCACAACAACAGCTTGACCTTGCGCGCCAACGTTGCGCCGCATCTGCGCGGGACATTTTTCACGCTCGACCTCGCCCAAGCCCGAGTCGCTTTTGAGGCGGTGCCCTGGGTGCGCCAGGCGGTGGTGCGGCGTGAGTTTCCTAACCGCTTGCGGGTCCAACTGGAGGAGCATCGGGCGGTGGCCTATTGGGGGCCGGAGGGAGAGTCCCGCATGGTCAACAGTTTTGGCGAGGTGTTTGAGGCCAACGTTGGCGAGGTGGAGCACGATGACCTGCCCCGATTGCAGGGGCCGGACAGCCAGTCGGCCCAGGTCTGGGAGGCATTTCAGGGGCTCCAGCCGGTGTTCGAGCCTGTGGACCTGTTGCTGGAACAGCTCGAACTCAGCGGCCGGGGCAGTTGGCGAGCACGGCTCGACACCGGCGCGGTGATCGAACTCGGCGCCGGTACCTTGCCCGAGGTACGGGCCCGCACCCAGGCTTTCCTGAAGACCTTGACCAAGGTCAGTGCGCGTTACGGGCGCAAGCCCGAGGCGCTGGAGACGGCGGATTTGCGCCACCAGGACGGCTACGCACTGCGTATGCGTGGCGTGACGACGGTGGCGCAGGATGGATCGAAAAAGTAGTGGCAACCTCAACAACAGGTGACGACATATGGCAAAAGAATACAAAGACTTGGTCGTAGGCCTTGACATTGGCACCTCCAAGGTCATGGCTGTCGTGGCTGAAGTGCTGCCCAACGGCGAGCTCAAGCTCGCTGGTCTGGGCATTGCCGCCAGCAACGGCCTCAAGCGCGGCGTGGTGGTCAACATTGACGCCACGGTACAGAGCATCCAGCAGGCGCTCAAAGAAGCCGAGCTGATGGCCGACTGCAAGATCACCCGGGTTTACACCGGCATCACCGGCAGCCACATCCGGGGCATGAACTCAAGCGGCATGGTGGCCATCAAGGACCGCGAAGTAACGGCCGCTGACGTGGCCCGGGTGGTCGAAACCGCCAAGGCGATCAACATCTCGACCGACCAGCGGCTGCTGCTGGTCGAGCCGCAAGAGTTCATCATCGACGGCCAGGATGTGCGCGAGCCGATTGGCATGAGCGGCATCCGGCTGGAAGCCAAGGTGCACATTGTCACTGGCGCCCAAAGTGCAGCCGAAAACATCATCAAGTGCGTGCGCCGCTGCGGCCTGGAGGTGGAGCAACTGATGCTCAACCCGCTGGCCAGTAGCCTGTCGGTGCTGACCGAGGACGAACGCGAGCTCGGTGTGGCGCTGGTCGATATTGGCGCCGGCTCGACCGACATCGCCATCTTCACCAATGGCGCCATCCGGCACACCGCCGTGATTCCGATTGCCGGTGACCTGATCACCAGCGACATCGCCATGGCCCTGCGCACCCCCACCAAGGACGCCGAGGAGATCAAGGTCGAAAACGGCTACGCCAAGCAGTTGCTGGCTGACCCGGACACGCAGGTTGAGGTACCTGGCCTGGGCGACCGCGGCCCGCGCATGCTCAGCCGCCAGGCGCTGGCCGGTGTGATCGAGCCGCGCGTCGAGGAGATCTTCCAGCTGGTTCATCAGGTGCTGCGTGACTCTGGCTTTGAGGAAATGCTCTCCAGCGGCATCGTGCTGACCGGCGGCAGTTGCATCATGCCGGGCATGGTGGAGCTGGGCGAGGACATCTTCCTCAAGCCGGTGCGCCGGGGCATCCCCAAGTACGCCAGCGCGCTGGCCGACATGGTGGCACAACCACGCGCCGCCACCGTGATGGGGCTGCTCGAAGAGGCGCGCATGGCCCGCCTGCGCGGCTTCAAGGTGGCGCAAAAAAATGGTTCCATGAAAACAGCCGCCGGCCAGCTCAAAGACTGGTTCGCCGGGATATTTTGATGGCCTGCCCGACCTACCAGGCCCTGTGGCGCCAGCGCGCCAGTCCCCCAGGGCGATGGCGCTGCACCGGCCCGCCCTGATGACGCCAAAGTCGAATTGAAAAGAACAGAACCACTTTTTTTAGCAACTGCAACTTATTTATTAACCAGGAGAACAAAAATGCCTATCGAAATGATCGAAGAAGAAACTTTCAACCAGGGCACCCGGATCAAGGTTATTGGCGTCGGTGGCGGTGGTGGCAACGCCGTCAGCCACATGATCAACAGCTCGGTTCAGGGCGTGGAATTCATCTGTGCCAATACCGACGCCCAAGCGCTGGGCAGCAGCGATGCGCACCGCATCATCCAGCTCGGTCTGACTGGCCTGGGTGCAGGCAGCATCCCGGAGCGTGGCCGTGAAGCCGCAGAATTGGCCATTGAAGACATCCGGGCGTCGATCGAAGGCGCTCACATGCTGTTCATCACCGCCGGCATGGGCGGCGGCACGGGCACGGGCGCCGCTCCGGTGATCGCACGGGTAGCGCGCGAAATGGGCATCCTGACCGTGGGCGTGGTGACCAAGCCCTTTGACTTTGAGGGCAACAAGCGCATGAGCAATGCCGAAGCCGGCCTGGCCGAGCTGGAAGCCAATGTCGACTCGCTCATCGTCGTGCTCAACGAAAAACTCATGGAAGTGCTTGGCGAGGAGGCGACAGAGGATGAAGCATTCGCCCGTGCCAATGACGTGCTCAAGAACGCCGTGGGCGGTATTGCGGAAATCATCAACGTCAAGGGCCATGTGAATGTCGACTTTGAGGACGTGCGCACCGTGATGGGCGAGCCCGGCAAGGCCATGATGGGCACAGCGCAAGCCGCCGGTCCGGACCGGGCCCGTATCGCAGCTGAACAGGCCGTAGCCTGCCCCTTGCTTGAGGGCATTGACCTCTCGGGTGCCAAGGGTGTGCTGGTGCTGATCACCGCCGCCAAGGGTTCGCTCAAGTTGCGCGAATCCGGCCTGGCGATGAACACCATCCGGGCTTTTGCCTCGCCCGATGCCCATGTCATCTACGGCACCGCCCACGACGACTCCCTGGGCGACAACATCCGGGTCACGGTGGTCGCCACTGGTTTGTCGCGCCAGGGCGCCAACCGGGCCAAGCCGCAACTGCAAGTGCTGCGCACCGGCACCGACAACACACCGTTCCATGTGCCCGCGCTCAATACAGCAGGCGCATCGGGCTCTACCGTGGCCTCCCTGGGCGGCGCGGGTGCGTCAGCACCCGGCATGATGGGCAGGGCCCAGCCCGATTACCACGACATGAAGCGGCCCAGTGTCTGGCGCCAGCGTGACCGCACCCAGGCCTCGGCCAAGGTCGACGCGCTGTCATCCGGCGGCATGGAGGATTTTGAAATCCCTGCATTCCTGCGCAAGCAGGCAGATTAGTAAAATAGGAGGGTGCTGCAACAACGAACCCTCAAAACCCTGACGCGCGCCGTTGGCGTCGGGCTGCACAGCGGGCAGCGGGTGGAGCTGACGCTGCGCCCTGCGCCAGCTGACACCGGGGTCGTGTTTCGGCGGGTCGACCTGCCAGAGCCGGTCGACATTCTGGTGTCGGCGGCAGCGGTCTCCGACACCCGGCTCGCGAGCACCCTGTCCAATGGCAGCGTCAAGGTGCACACCGTGGAGCACCTGATGTCGGCTTGTGCCGGGCTGGGGGTCGACAACCTGTATGTGGACATCACGGCCGAAGAGGTGCCCATCCTCGACGGCTCAGCGGCGTCCTTTGTCTTCCTGCTCCAAAGTGCGGGTATCGTGCTGCAAAATGCGCCACGCCGTTTCATCCAGCTTCTGGCGCCGGTTGAGGTGCGTGAGGGCCAGGGTGCAGCAGAAAAATGGGCACGGCTTGAACCCTTTCATGGCTACCGCTTGAGCTTCGAGATCGATTTTGACCATCCGGCGGTGGACGCCACCGGCCAGCGCGTGGTGTTTGATATGAGCACAGACTCTTACTCGCGCGACATCGCCCGAGCCCGCACCTTCGGCTTCACCAAAGATGTTGAGATGATGCGTGCCAACGGACTGGCGCTGGGCGGTGGACTGGACAACGCGATTGTGATGGACGACTACAAGGTGCTCAACGCTGAAGGTCTGCGCTATGACGATGAGTTCGTCAAGCACAAAATCCTCGATGCCATGGGCGACCTGTACCTGGTGGGTAAGCCACTGCTCGCCAGTTACAGCGCGCGCCGCTCCGGCCACGCGCTCAACAACCGATTGCTGCACGAGCTGCTGCGCCGCACCGACGCCTGGGACGTGGTCAGTTTTTCCGACGACAAGCGCGCGCCGGCGGGCTTTGCCCAACTGGCACGCGCTTGGTGAGCCGGACCAGCCCGACGAGGCCACCATGCTGCTGTTTCGCTGGTTGATCCTGCTGCTGCTGCTCGGTGCCGTGGTGTCTTTTGTCTTTTATGCCGGCACCGGCGAGCCGCGTTACCGACGCTACGGCTTGATCATCCTCAAGTGGGTGTTGATCTCAGGCTTCGGTTTTTTTGCGGTGCTGATATTGGAGCGTTTGGCCTGAGGCTCTCTCACTCGCTGCGACGCCAGCCCCCAATGCAGCTAACGGCTGCGCCCCGCCTTGTACTTGCCGCTGCCGGCACCCAGCACGCCGTCGGCCTGGGCAAGCCGGGCCATGGCCTTGGCGGCGTGGGCATGGGTGATGGCCAGGCCCAGCGCGTCGGCGGCGTCGGGCCCGGGCAGGCCGGGCAGTGACAGCAGGCGGCGGACCATCTCCTGGACCTGGGTTTTGTCGGCTCGGCCGTAGCCCACCACCGCCTGCTTCATCTGCAAGGCGGTGTACTCGGCCACCGGCAGCTGGCGTGACACCAGCGCCGTGATGCAGGCGCCGCGCGCCTGGCCCAGCAGCAGCGTCGACTGCGGGTTGACATTGACAAAAACGATCTCCACCGACGCGCAATCCGGCTGGTAACGTGTGCTCACCTCTACCAGACCGTCAAACAGCACCTTCAGACGCTCCGGCAGCCGGCCCTTCTCAAGGTGGGTGGTGCTGATGGTGCCACTGGCCACGTAGGCCAGCTCGGAGCCGGTCACATCAATCACGCCAAAGCCGGTGGTGCGCAGGCCCGGGTCAATGCCAAGAATTCGCATGGTGTGTGGCCCGGCGTTGCTCAGGGCAGCTGCGCGTTGGGCAGCCGCTCCACAATCACCGCCGCCCGCTCAGCCAGGTAGCCCGAATTGGGCAGTTTCTCAAAATAGCGCGGCCGTGGCAGCATCACCGCCAGGCGCGCGGCCTCAAGGGCCGTCAGCTTGGCTGCCGGTTTGCGGAAATAGCGCTGGGCGGCGGCCTCAGCACCAAATACGCCCTCGCCCCATTCCACGCTGTTGAGGTAGATCTCCAGAATGCGCTGCTTGCTCAGCAGGGTCTCCAGCAGCAGCGTCAGCACAAACTCCTGGCCCTTGCGCAGCAGCGTGCGTTCGCCCGACAAAAACAGGTTTTTGGCCAGCTGCTGGGTGATGGTGGAGCCACCCACCACCTTGGGCGCTCGTCCCGCTTTGGCCGCAGCCGCATTTTTTGCAGCGCGGGCTTCGGCCTTGGCGTTTTTCTGCCAGGCTTTCTCCAGCGCATCCCAGTCCACGCCATCATGGTTGGAGAAGCCATCGTCCTCGCTGGCGATCACCGCCCGCTTGAGGTTGTCTGAGATCTGCCCATAGCTTACCCATTGCTGGCGCCACTGCAATCGGCCTTGTTCCATCTGTATGCGCCAGGCCTCTGACCGCTGAAAGGCGGTGGACTGCGGGTCCAGAACTGCCATGGCCGCGATCCGCAGCACAAAAAACAGCTGCAGGGCCAGCAGGGCCAGCAGCAGCAGGACCAGCCAGCGCAGCAGGGCCGTCATGGTCGGGCTCCACCTGCGGTCAGCTGGGTTTCCAATACTTCTTCCCGGGTGAACTTGAAGCGGGACACCACCAGAATCTGGTCGGCCCTGCGGCGCATCTCCTCGTTGAAGCGGCCAAATGGCGCGGCTGCCCGCGCGATGGCTTCGGCGCGCCGGTCCAGCGCCCGGTTGCCGGAGCTGGAAACCACCTCGGTACCGATCAGGCGACCGTCGTGGTTCACGGTCACGATCATGGTCAGCTCGCCATACAGCTTTTGGCCGCCAAGCTGGGGGAAGTTTTCAGTGCCCTTGTCCTCGATGGCCCGACGCAGGTGGTCGTAGTAGACCGCGTAGACCGCCTCCCGCGTGGCCGGGCTGATGTAGCGCCGTTTGGGCCGGGCGTTTTCTTCGTTGATCCGGCGCTCGATCTCTGCCAGCACCCTGACCAACTGGCGCCGTTTTTCCTCGCGTTGTACCTGCTCAGCGGAGCTGTCCGGCCGCGCCGGGTCGGGCGGGGGCAGGGCAGCCAGCTGATTGCGCACCTGCGCCAGGAGCAGGTTTTGCTGCTCTTGCAGGGTTTGCAAGGTGCGTCGCGCTGCTTCCTGGGCGTCGTCACCACTTTCAGTGCGCAGCGAGGGAGGCAGCGGGCTGGTGGCGCGACCTTGAGCCGCCTCGCCACCGCCCGCCATGGTGGCCTGTGCGATAGCCTGCGCCTTGTCTGGCTTTTCTAGCGTGCGCGCATTCACCAGGATCACCTCTAGCGGCGCCTCTTCGAACACCCGTTTGAAGGCCTCCGGGTCCACCAGGCGAAGTGTCAACAAGGCGGCGTGCAGCGCCAGCGAGACGGCCAGCGCCATTTGCAGGGGGCTGAACCGGCGCAGATTCACGGTGCCGGCGGATCACTCGCGCCAGGGCTTGTCGCCGTGTCTGGCTCGGTCAGGTCAACGGCAATCGCAATCGGACCTGCCACCTCGTTGTCGTCATCGGCCTCGTCAGCATCGGCCGGCGCCGAAGCGCCATCGGGGGCCGCGTCCAGCCGCACCAGCACCGTGGCGCTGATGTCCAGGGTGACCTCATCAATCT
>RFWA01000560.1 GCA_009922295.1 Betaproteobacteria bacterium | reverse complement strand
TGGCCACGCGCAAATTCCGCTCCAGCGCACCCAAGGCCAAAGCCACGGTGGTGCAAGACGGCGCCAAGACCCCGGGCAAGGTGGCCATCTTCGCCACTTGCTACATCAATTACAACGAACCCGGCATTGGCCACGACCTGCTCAAGATCCTTGACCACAATGACGTGCCCTATGTGATCGTCGAGAAGGAAAAATGCTGTGGCATGCCCAAGCTCGAACTGGGTGATCTCGAATCAGTCAACGCCAGCAAGGAGGCCAATATCCCGATGCTGGCCCGCTACGCCCGCGAGGGCTATGCCATTTTGGCCGCCGTACCCAGTTGCGCCTTGATGTTCAAGCAGGAAATCCCGCTGATGTACCCCGAAGACGCCGAGGTGCAGTTGGTCAAGGACGCGGTCTGGGACCCGTTTCAGTACCTGATGCAGCGCAAGCGCGACGGCCTGCTCAAGACCGAGTTCAACACGCCGCTGGGTAACGTCAGCTACCAGATTCCCTGCCACGGGCGGGTGCAAAATATCGGTAAAAAGACTGAGGAAATGCTCAAGATGATCCCGGGCACGACCATCAACACGGTAGAACGCTGCTCCGGCCACGCCGGTACCTTTGGCGTGAAAAAGGCCTTTCACCAACAAGCCATGAAGATCGGCAAGCCGGTGTTCAAGGCGATGGCCACCATGAAGGACGGCAGCAAGCCCGATTACATCAGCTCCGACTGCCCCTTGGGCGGTCACCACATCGCCCAGGGCTTTGAAGTCAACGGCCTGGGCGCCCCTGAACTGCAGCACCCCCTGTCGCTGGTGCGCCAGGCTTACGGATTGAAATGAGGACACTATGCAACTGACCGGACACATCACCCCCGACAGCCTGATGTCGCTGGAGGCTTACACCAAGTACCGCAAGGCCAACAAGCCCGCCATCATCGCCCACCGCAAACTGCGCAGCGTGACCCTGGGTGAGCACATTAACCTGCAGTTTGAGAGCGAAACCACCATTCGTTACCAAATTCAGGAGATGCTGCGTATCGAAAAAGTGTTTGAAGAAGAGGGCATCTTGCAGGAGATCGAGGCCTATGCCCCGCTGGTGCCGGAAGGCAGCAACTGGAAGGCCACGATGATGATCGAGTACCCCGACGTCAACGAGCGCAAGCGCGAGCTGGCACGGCTGATTGGGGTTGAGGACCACATGTTTGTCGAGGTAGAAGGCCAGCCGCGCGTCTACGCCATCGCCGACGAAGACCTGGACCGGGAAAACGACGAAAAGACCTCGGCGGTGCACTTTGTGCGCTTTGAGCTGACGCCGGCCATGTGCGCGGCAGTGAAGGCGGGCGCGGCGGTCAAACTGGGCTGCGACCACACCAATTACCCAGCGCATATCGTTATCGCGCCAGAGACGCTGGCCTCTTTGGCGGGTGATTTGCGCTAGGTCGGCTGCCCCCGGCTCGATAATGAAGGCTTCGCAAGAAGCCTTCTCTTTTTTGGAAACGTCCCTTCCATGCTGTTTCTACTGTCCCCCGCCAAGTCGCTCGATTACGAGACGCCGCTGCGCGAGCTGCCGCAAACGCCGCCCTTGTTTGTGCCGCAGTCCGCCGAGCTGATCGGGCAACTGCGCGAGCAGTCGCCGCAGCAGATCGCCGAACTCATGAGCCTGAGCGACAGCTTGGCCGGGCTTAATGTGGCGCGCTACCAGGCCTGGCGCCGCAAGCCGACAGCCCAAAATGCCCGGCAGGCGGTGCTGGCCTTCAATGGCGATGTGTATGAGGGGCTTGACGCCCGCAGCCTGGGCGATGAGGACCTCGCCTGGCTGCAAGACCACCTGTGCATCCTGAGCGGCCTCTACGGCGTGCTGCGCCCGCTCGACTTGATGCAGCCCTACCGGCTGGAGATGGGCACCCGGCTGGCCAATGCCCGTGGCAAGGACCTGTACCAGTTCTGGCAGGCCGAGGTGGCGGCTTATCTGAACCGTCGCCTCAAGGCTGA
>RFWA01000559.1 GCA_009922295.1 Betaproteobacteria bacterium | reverse complement strand
CAGAGGCCGTGATGCAGGCCGTGCGCCTGGCCCGCTACCACACCGGGCGCAGCCATCTGGTGCGGTTTTGTGGTGCCTACCACGGCTGGTGGGAAGACGTGCAGCCTGGCCCCGGCAACCCGCTGCCACCGCGCGAAACGCACACCCTCAAGGACATGGATGAGCGCAGCCTGCACGTGTTGCGCACCCGTAAAGACATTGCTTGTGTGTTGATCAACCCCTTGCAGGCCTTGCACCCCAATGCACCTGCACCGGGCGACTCGTCGCTGGTCGACAGCAGCCGTAAGGTGGCCTACGACCGCGCCGCCTACACCGCCTGGCTGCACCAGCTGCGCAAAGTCTGCACCGAACGTGGCATCGTGCTGATCTTTGACGAGGTGTTTCTCGGGTTCCGACTTGCCGCAGGCGGCGCGCAGGCCTATTTTGGTGTTCAGGCTGACATGGTGACGTACGGCAAGACACTGGGTGGTGGCCTGCCGGTGGGTGTGGTCTGTGGCCGTGCGGCGCTGATGAAGCGCTACCGGGAGAATCGGCCGGCTGATATCTGCTTTGCCCGCGGCACCTTCAATGCCCATCCCTATGTGATGGGCGCAATGGGTAGGGCGCAGCAGCTCAACGCCAGACTTGAACAGCAGGGTTTGCCGGTGCGAGTGGCGAACATGTCGACGGTCTGGACAGTGTTGTATACCCAGCCCTCCCGGTACAACTGGATGCTTCAGTTTTATCTGCGAGCACATGGCTTGGCCTTGAGCTGGGTGGGCAGTGCACGCCTTATCTTCAGCCTGAACTACACCGACCGTGATTTTGAGGCCGTGGTTCAGGCCTTTGTTGGGGCCGCCCAAGCCATGCAAGATGACGGCTGGTGGGATGGCCCGGTGCAAAGCAACCAGACCATCCGCAAAAGCATCTTCAGGGAGATGCTGCGCCAACCGCGCTAAGCAACGACGGGTTAGCGCAACAGTCACCGATGACGCGCATGCGTCATCGGGTCGATCAGTTCGCCGCGCATCAGGGCAAGGGGCGCCTTGTGATACAGCATGATGTCGTGGAACGGGTCAGTGATGATCTTGCTGGCCCAGACAAGCCCGGTCCACAGGTCTTGCTGCGCCCAAAGCTGGCATACGCGGAACAACAGGCCAGCCACGCCCAGAGCCAGCCAGGCGATGCCTACGTCGTGCAAAAACTCCAGCCAGTTGCCCGCAGGCGCAATTTGGCCAAACAAGGTGGGTTGCAGCCAAAGCACCGCGGGCGCGGCGGCCCAGACTGCCAGCAAAACAATCTTGCGCCGAATGTTGTAACCAATCTTGATCGCCTCTTTGTGCTCGTCGGTGGCTTGATTAACCTCGTCATAACCGCGTGGCTCAAAAAAGAAGTGACCGGCTTGGCGGCTGGTCATAGACACCGACCATGCGAGCAAGGCGGCCCATGCTGGCTCAATGAACAGCAAGACGTAAGAGATAACAAAAACGATCGCGCTCAGCAGATGCAAACTTTGGTTGATACGGCTGTGATGGTAATAACGGTGGTCGTCCCAACGTTGCGTCTTGAGCTCTTGCAAATAGCGGTTCATATTGACCTCGGAAATAGCGGGCTTGGCGCCCGGGGTAATGAAAAAGGCAAGATCACTCTAGCGAGCCAATGTGAAACTCGCATGACAGCGGGGTTTCATATCAGCGAACAGGGTTGTCATCAATTTGTTATCAAGAGCTGACACCATCCACACATGGACACTGACGCAAGCTCCGAATTCGAGGTAGACAATTTTCCTGCCCGCCAACGGTCATGGCGCGTGGCGGTCGTGACGGAGACTTACCCGCCCGAGGTGAATGGCGTAGCGCTCACCCTGGCACGGCTGGTCGAAGGCCTCAGAAGTGCTAACCATGACGTGCAGCTGGTTCGGCCTCGGCAAAGTGAGTCCGACCAAGCAAGTCAACAGGCGCTGCAACCGGGTTTTCACGAGGTACTGATGCGCGGCCTGC
>RFWA01000558.1 GCA_009922295.1 Betaproteobacteria bacterium | reverse complement strand
AACGTTTGTGGTGATGTTGTCAGCCACGGGTTTGAAGAGACGGTCTGGGTTTTTGATCGTAAAAAAGGTTGGCTTGGGTTCGCTTGACACGGTGGCATGGGCGTTGCCGTTGATCACTTCTTGGAACGCGATCGCATCGTCGTCAAACTGGCGGATGGTGGCTTTGGGGAATTTTTCCTCAATCAGCTTGCAAGGGGCAGCGCCACGACGGCAGGTGAAGGTGACGTTGGCACTGTTGTAGTCATCGGGCCACTTGAACTTGGCTGCGAGCTGCTTGGAGGCCGCCACACCTTGACCAGATGTTGAGTAGGGGTCGGTGAAATCTATTTGTTCCAGACGCGCTGGTGTGATGGACATGCTGCCGATGATGGCGTCGAACTTGCCCGCAATCAGCGAAGGGATGATGCCGTCCCAAGCGGTGGGTACCAGTTCTAGCTGGACACCCATGTCCTTGGCCAGCTTGTTCATGACATCAATCTCGAAACCAACCCACTGACCCTGCTTGTCTCGCATGGCCCAGGGCACGAAACTGCTGAAACCTGCCTGCAGCTTGCCACGCTTCTTGATGGTGTCGACCAGGTTTTCCTGTTGAGCAAATACCGGCTGTGCTGCCAGCATCGCCACCAGCAAGGCTGCACCAGCTGCGAAGATTCGTCTGAAATTAGTCATCAATAGCTCCTGTTAAAAAGTGGTTGATCATTCTAGCCATGCAAGGCATGAACCCGCATTTTGCCAGCGGTGGCAGGTCCAAGGCAGTTAAATTTCGACTTTGGGCCGCCGACATGATCGCACCAAGCATGCAATTGCTGTGCAAGCAGGTCGGCCTATTAATGGTTTGGGCATGGGCTCAGAAGTTGGTCTAATGAACGTTCAGGTGGCCAAGCCATTGACCCGTGAAAAATAGTCCAGCAGCAAATGGCTGTGGCTGCGTTCGACCGCGATTTCGAAACCCTTGGGCTGCCTGATCAGCAGGGCCTTTTGCCCGAAGACCTCGGTGAAGGTGGCGCCAGCGGCGCCGACCGGCATGGCCCATGCGTCGATGGGGCTGGCGATGGCGATCAACTGGTCGGCTTCAGGGCCGTCTATCTTAATAAATACATAGGCGTCAGACACATTGAGGATCAGGGTATCAGGCGCGCAGGGCACCTCTGTCAGGTGCGCAAACAACCGGGACTCCTGGTCCAAGGTGGTGCGCACCAGCCAATGTTGGGGCGCAACCCGGTACACCAGGCTTGCCGGCTCGAACCTGTGCAGGATGTCGTCGGGGTGACCTTTGAGGTCAAAAACCGCTGTCATGGCCTGGATCTGGAAATTGGCTTGGTACATGGTGTCAACCCCGCAGGATGGCGCCCTGGGGGTCATAGAAGCAGGGGGCGGTGACAGTGGCGCGCACCACCTCGTCTTTCATCCGGATGAAAACGGTCTCGCCCTGGCGTGCGCGTCCATTGGTGAGCAAGCCAAGCGCCACGCTGCGTTCTGCAGCCACGCTCCAGACGCAGGCGCTGACAAAGCCCTCGGAGGCCTGGCGCTTGCCTTGCGGGGTGATGGGGGCCCCTTCAATCACCAGCTTCACAGTGTCTTCTGGTAACAGCCCGACCAACTCCCGCCGTGGCCGACCGCTGGCGCGTCGAAGCATCACCGCGCGTTTGCCCAGATAGTCCGCTTTGTTTTTAGACAGTATCCAGCCCATGCCCAGGTCGATCGGATCGACGGTGCCGTCCACCTCATGCCCCAGCGATAAAAACCCTTTTTCAACTCGGAGCACATGGTTGGCCTCAGAACCAACGACGGTCAGGCCCATTGGCTTGCCGACATCCATCATGGTCTCCCACAGTCTCAGCGCGTGTCGGCTCGGGATGTTGATTTCGTAGCTGAGCTCACCGGTAAAGCTCACCCGGGCCACGCGGCTTGAGATGCCAGCGACCTGCCCCAAGCGCAAGCCCATGAAGGGGAAGGCTGAGTTCTCCAGCGCGATGTCA
>RFWA01000557.1 GCA_009922295.1 Betaproteobacteria bacterium | reverse complement strand
CTTCCAGGGCGCCAGCCGTGACTCGTCCCATTCGGCCAGATACTCGCCGGGTTCAGGTTTGGTGAAAGGGTACTGAATACCACGCCCGAAACTGCCGTCCGGGTGCCGGGCCCAGACATTGACTGGATTGGCCGGTACCGCCGCCCGGGCGTGGGCGTGGCGCACGAGGTTGGCGTCAATCCACCGCTTGGCGACATTGCCCGGCTGGGCCGGGTCGAGGATCAGGCGCCCGGCGTCAATGTCAGCCTTCATGCCCTGCACCTGTTGCTCTGCCGGGTTGTCCATCTTGAAAATCACATGGCTGTGGTCCAGCGTCATGTGAAACGGCAGGCCGCGCTGCGCCACCAGTGCGGCCACCTGCTCCACCCGACCTACGTGCTCGGACCACATGTTGACGTGGACCTCGAAACACGGCACCACGCCCTGACTCATGCCGATATCAAAGGCTCGCATATAAAAGTCCGCCACCTCGCCATTGGTCAGCAAGTGGCCGTCGGCATGGTGCGTCAGGACCTGGACGTTGTGCACCCTGCTGCCCAGGAGTCGCCCCTTGTTGATGTTCTGCTCAAACAGCGCCTCGTCGCGCCCCAGTGTGTAAAACCAGCCACCGGCCAGCACCGGCAGGTCCAAGCGCTCGGACGCTTTAAGCAGGTCTGCAAACTCGTCGTCGGTGGGCGTGCGGTCGATGTAGTCAAACACCCCGGCGTCCTTGACCATCTGCGCCTTGGTCTTGATGTCGGGAATGTTGGTGTCCTGGTGGGTGGCACCGCCGGCGGTGCAGCCGAACTTGAGATCATCCCAGTGCTTGACGCTGCTTGTATTCATTGCTACCGCGGCTGACCGCGCTCCGTTTTGAATTGTATTGACCTAGCCACAGCTTACACTGAGTCTTGCCTGCAAAACCCAGCACCCCTAGGCCCCATGACCGACACCACCCACCGCCGTATCTGCCCGCTCTGTGAAGCCTGCTGCGGGCTCGAGATCACCGCCCGCCAAGGCCGCGTCATCAGCATCCGGGGCGACACGCAGGACGTGTTCAGCGCCGGCTACATCTGCCCAAAAGGCGTGGCGCTGAAAGACCTGCACGAAGACCCAGACCGCCTGCGCACACCACTGATCAAACGCAACGGCGTGCATGTGCCGGCCACCTGGGACGAGGCCTTTGCCGAGATTGAGCGCCGGCTGCCGCCGGTGATTGCGCTGCACGGGCGTGACGCCACGGCATCCGTAGTGGGTAACCCGGCGGCGCACAAGATCGGCCTGGTGGGCTACTTTGGCAAGCTGGCGCGGGCCCTGGGCAGCAAAAACGTATTCTCGGCCTCCACCCTGGACCAGATGCCCAAGCAGCTCGCCAGCGGGCTGATGTTCGGCCACTGGCTGTCGGTGGCCCTGCCAGACATCGTGCGCACCGACCTGCTGCTGGTGATTGGCGCCAACCCGCTGGCCAGCAACGGCAGCATGTGGACGGTGCCCGACTTCAAAGGCAAGGCCCGGGCCATGCAAGCGCGCGGCGGCCGACTGATCGTGATCGACCCGCGTCGCACCGAAACCGCGGCCGTGGCGGACGCCCACCATTTCATCCGCCCCGGCGCTGATGTGTTTTTGTTGGCCGCCCTGGTGCACACCCTGTTCGCCGAGCAGCTGGTGCGCCTCGGTGCGGTGGCCGACTGGGTGGCCGGGGTGGATGAAGTCGGACAGGCGGTGGCACCCTTCACGCCCGAGGCGGTTGCGGCGCGCTGCGGCATCAGCGCCGACACCATCCGGGCGCTGGCCCGCACCCTGGCCACCACGCCCAAGGCGGCGGTCTACGCGCGCATCGGCACCTGCACCCAGGAATTCGGCACGCTGGCGAGCTGGCTGGTGGATGTGCTCAATGTACTCACCGGGCACCTGGACACCCCAGGCGGTGCCATGTTTGCCAAGCCAGCCGCCTTCGGCGCCGGTCGAGGCCACAAAGCCCTCAGAGGTCGGCAGTTCGCG
>RFWA01000556.1 GCA_009922295.1 Betaproteobacteria bacterium | reverse complement strand
CCCCAGCACCACCCCGATGAGAATCCACAGCGCGCCCGGCAGATAGCCAAATTGCGCGGCCAGCACCGGGCCTACCAGCGGGCCCGGCCCGGAAATGGCCGCAAAATGATGGCCGAAGACGACCCACCGATGGGTGCGGACGAAATCCTTGCCGTCATCGCGGACCATGCACGGTGTCGCGCGGCGGCTGTCGAGGGTCAGCACGCGGGCGGCAATCCACTTCGAATAAAAACGGTAGCCGATGACGTAGGTGCAGATGGCGGCAATGAGGAGGTGGGCGGAATTGACCGGCTCTCCGCGGCGGAAGGCCAAGACCGCATAAGCCCAGGACCCCAGGAGAGTGAAGGCAAACCAGAAAAGCGGCGCAAAGAATTTCTTCATACGTGAAAGGCTCCGCCCATAAAAACGGGATATAACCAAAAGGGCAAACCAATTCCATCTGAACGCAGTGCGCGGCTTTCCGCCGCAGTGATGGAGCCGTTTCAGTAGGCCGTCCGCAAGGGCTCTCCCGCGATGGAATAGAAGTAAAGGGAACCGGCGGTTCTGGACAAGGCGCCTTGGCGGCGGATAAAATGTCCTGCGACGTGATCACGACATTATACAAAGCGCCATGGGGAAAAACGGTGCGCTGGGTTTCCGCCCTGTCCACAGGGGTGCTGCTCTGGGGCGGGGCGTCATTGGCCGGCGAGCCGGCGCGTGGCCATTGGGATGTCAAAGGCAGCATCAACACCCAAGCCCCCACCGAATCGCTGCGGGTGCTGGGCACGGACCTGATGCGCTCGCAGGCTTTCAAGCGCATCACCCTGGCCTCTTTGCTCATGGGCTTTAGCGGTTACGGCATAGGCATTTGGACCTCAGCTTTTTTGGTTCGCTCGCACGGCATGACGCTGCAAGGCGCCGGCATGGTCATGGGCCTGATGGGCGGCTTGGCCGCAGCTTTTGGCGCGGTGGCCAGCGGTTGGCTGAGCGACCGCCTGGTCAAGCGTGATGCGCGCTGGCGCTTAGGCGTCCCAGCGCTGGGCTGCTTGCTCTCCATCCCCAGCGGCCTGGCCTTTTATGCTATGCCCATGGGCGAGCAGTGGCAACTCGGGCCGATGCTGATTCCGCATGCTGTGGGCTTTTATATGTGTTTTGGCTTTACCGCCGTGTGGTGGGCGGCCCCGGTGTACGCCACCTTGGCCGAACTGGTGGCGCCGCACCGGCGTTCGTCGGGCGTGGCCATATTCAATTTGGGCGTGACTATGTTTGGCGGCGGCATCGGTCCCTTGGCCATCGGCATGTTCAGCGATGCGCTTACCCCCACCTACGGCAACGAGGCGCTGCGCTATGCGCTGGGCGCCACCACCGGCGTGTGCTTTTTGCTAGGCGCGCTGTGCTTTATCTGGGCGCTCAAGCCTTATGCGGCCGAGCGGCAGGTTCCCCACGCCCTGCCGACGGCCTAGACCCCAGCGGCCGACCTCAGGCCGTGGCCGCCTGGGTGTAGGCGATGGCCCCTTTGGGCACGTACACGCCCTCGCACTGGTCCAAAAACTCTTGGGCCTGCGCGCGCGGGTTGTAAAACTGCCGGTACCACATGCGCGCCTTCATGAAGGGGCCGTCGCTGGGGATAAACAGGCCCGACAAACAAGGCGCCTTATTGGTCCAGACCTCAAAGTCCTGGCAAAACGCCAGGCGGCTGGACTCTTGGTACTGGCGTGCAGCCACGAGGTCGGCGCTGGTGACCTGGGCGTTGTTGAAGGGCGATTTCACAATCAGCGTATGCCAGACCTTGATCAGCCCGTCGTCTATCGGCGTATGGGTGATCATGAGTACCGTCTCAAACATGCCGGTCAGCATCGAAATCAGCACGCCGGGGCCGTGGTAGGTGGTGTCGGTATGCAAGACCGCGCTACCGCCGTCGGCCGAGGTCAGTGTGCGGTGGCCGCCACATTGGCGCTGGGTGGCCATGTGGCCGCGAAACTCGTTTTCGTAGCGGTCTAC
>RFWA01000555.1 GCA_009922295.1 Betaproteobacteria bacterium | reverse complement strand
TGGAAGCTCGCCACTTCGGTTTGCGGGTTGCGCTCGTTGAAGATCGCAATAGCGGTCACGTGGTCTGTCGGGCTCATAGGGCTTTCCACCGAGACCGTCGCCGGCACTGCATTACCGTTGTCTACCAGTCGTGCGACATCAAGAAAGACTCGTCCCTCCTGAATTCGGGCACCAGCGGCGAATGTGCTCATGGCCTGGGTCATTTCATCTTGGGTGGCAGCGGCTGGTCGCACCAGCACGGCCGCACCGAAGCCCAAGCCGACAGCCAGCGCTTGTCGTCGGGTGGTTGTGGATGTGGAAATCAGAGTGGTTTGAATGGCGCGCACTGTCTTAGACTCTATGGATAGCATCGTTGGTTTATTCCCGCAGGGTTTCCAGGTAGGCCACCACATCCTCGATTTGTTGTGCGTTCAGCAAGGGCTGGCCCACCCAAGCTCGCGCCACCCGGTTGAGTTCTTTTGTGCTGGCGTAGGATGGCATGATGCTTTCGGGATTGATCGCGCGCGCATTGGCAATGCGTTCGCGCAACTGAGCTGCGGACCACCTAGAACCAACGCCCGCCAAGTTTGGCGCTAAATTGCCCTGTACACGCGGATCGCTCCCAGGCGCGCTGTGGCACAACAGGCATAGGCCCAACTGTCGGCTGGTGACAATAGATTCGCCGCGAACTGCATCTCCCTGCAGTATTGCGAACGAATCGTGGCTAATGCCTGCTGTTGCCGCCCCCAGGTGGAGCATCAGCCCAATTGCTAAGGCTCGGATGCACTTGGCGTCCGAGACCCTTAGCGCTTGTTTTACCATGCAGCTACTCGGAGATTACGCCTTCTTTAGGCTGTGATTTTTAAGCGGCAACTCGCGGATTCGCTTGCCGGTCGCAGCAAAGATGGCATTCAACACCGCAGGCGCAGCCACGGCGATGGTTGGTTCGCCGACCCCGCCCCAGAAACCACCCGAAGGCATCACGATCGATTCAACCCGCGGCATATCTGCCATTTTGACGACCGGATAGGTGTGGAAGTTATCCTGTTCCATGCGTCCATCTTTGACCGTGCACTCACCGAAGAGAGCCGCCGAGAGGCCGTAGGCAAAAGACCCCTCAATCTGAGCCTCGATCTGCTGCGGGTTGACCGCATGCCCTGGATCAGTCGCCGCTACGATGCGATGAATCTTGAGTTCCCCGTCATCGCTGACCGAGACCTCGGCGCATGCGGCCACGTAACTGCCGAAGCCCATGGTGTGGGCCAACCCACGAAATACGCCCTTCGCAGCAGGCTTGCCCCAGCCAGCGCGCTCGGCTGCTGCATCCAGCACCGCGCGGTGCAGCGGGTGTCCGGCCAGCAACTTGCGGCGGAATTCCAGAGGGTCCTGCCCAGTGGCATGGGCAAGCTCGTCGATGAAGCACTCCACATAGATGGTGTTCTGGTTCAGGTTGACGCCCCGCCAGAAGCCAGCCGGTACATGCGGGTTGCGCATGGCATAGTCGATCAGCAGGTTGGGGAAACTGTAGCCAAGATGTCCTTCGGCACCACTGGCTGGCAGGCCCTGGAACACGACTGGGTCCTTACCGTCTTTGATACTTTGTGGCGCCACGGTGGCAAGAATAGATTGACCGGCAATGCGCATATGCAAGCCGGTGACCTGACCCTGGGCGTCGATACCAGCCGACAGTTTGCATTGGGTAACCGGATGGTAGCGACCGTGCAGCATGTCTTCTTCACGGGTCCAGATCAACTTGACGGGGATTCCCGGCATTTGCTTGGCGATGCTGACAGCCTGGTGAATCCAGTCGGTACCGCCGCGTCGGCCGAAGCCACCGCCGAGCATCAGCTTATAGACCTCGCATTTGGCAGCTGGCAGGCCGGAGGCCTCGGAAGCTGCAGCTAATGCGGCCTCACCATTCTGGGTAGGCGTCCAGACTTCACACATCTCGGGCGTGCCGCTTGCAGAGACGCTGAACTTGACGGTCGCGTTCATCGGCTC
>RFWA01000554.1 GCA_009922295.1 Betaproteobacteria bacterium | reverse complement strand
CCGCCTACCGCGATTTCAAAGAAACCCTGTCCATGGCCAATCGCTTTGGCGGCCCCCAGCCCTGGCTGGACCCCTACGCCGCCACCGACCCGGCTGAATTTTTTGCCGTGAGCTGCGAGGCCTACTTTGTCAACCGCACGCGCTTTGGCCAGGAATGGCCGGCGTTGCTGGCGCTGTTTGACGCGTATTTTCTGGGGCCATGATGGGCACATCAGCCTGCCAGCAGATGTCCGGCTGCCTTGACTCTGGCAATCCGCTATTTCGATTTTCGGCTCATAAAATGAGTCGCATTCTTTTAAATGCGGCTCATGCAATCCAAACTTATCTGGCAACACGACGATTGGCCTCACCTGGTCATCACACAGGCCAACGTGACTCAGTCGCTGCTTATGGCCCGCCAGCGCCAGGGCGAGCTGGTCGGTAAAGCCCGGGCCATCGGGCTGGGTCAAACCGGGTCGGCAGTCCAGGAGGTTTTGTTCCAGGAAGTTATGGCCACCTCAGCGATTGAGGGCGAGAACCTGAACCCAGCGGCGGTGCGCTCATCGGTGATGCGAAAGCTGGGCTTTGAGCCCCCCACCGGGTCGGCACGTAGCCGCCAGGTGGACGACCTGGTCGATGTGATTCAGGACGCGATCATCGGCTTTGACCAACCGCTTGACCATGACCGGTTGTTTCGCTGGCAAGCGGCCTTGTTTCCGAGCGGCTACAGCGGGCTGCAGCGCATCGCGGTCGGCAAATACCGGCAGCATACCGACCCCATGCAGATTGTGAGTGGCTTGCCGGGCAAAGAGGTGGTGCATTTCACCGCTCCGCCGTCAGCACGGCTAGGTCTTGAGATGGACAAGTTTTTGCAATGGTTTGGCCAAACGGCGCCTGGCGCCGCCCGCGGGGCGGAGCTTGATGGCATCGCGCGTGCCGCGATGGCGCATGTCTGGTTTGAAACCATCCACCCCTTCGAAGATGGCAACGGGCGTATTGGCAGGGCCATCGTCGACATGGCCATGGCGCAAGATCTTGGCGCGCCCGCCCGGCTGTTCAGCCTGTCAAGCCAGATGCTCAAAGACCGCAAAGGCTATTACGAGGCCTTGAGCGCCGCCCAACACGGCTCTACCGATGTATCGGCCTGGGTGCAATGGTTCGCCCGGGCCTTGGGCCAGGCCTGTGTCGCAGCATCGGCTTTGCTGGACGCAGCAGCTGAGAAGTCGAGGTTCTGGGCCACGCATTCGCAGGTCACCCTGAATGAACGCCAACGGAAAGTCATTCAACGTTTGCTGGATGAGGGCAACGGCGGCTTTCTGGGGGGCTTGAATGTGCAGAAGTACATCAAGATGACGGGCACTTCAAAACCCACCGCTACGCGTGATCTGGGCGACTTGGTGCGTTATGGCTTGTTGCGGGTGCGGGGACAAGGCAAGGCGGTGCGGTACGAGGTTGTGGTGCCGGGATGGGGTCTCTCTGAGTGACGACGTCAACGCCCGGCCCGCAGCGCAAGGTGTTGACGCACCAAAGGCGCAGTTTTTTTGGGCGTCGCCTTGGGGCACCTGTTTGTAGGCATTGACCGTCCCGTTGTCCCAGTGCAGGCCCAACTGATCAGCGGTTTGTCCGCGAACCTCTCGGGTGATGTTTCGCGATGTCTCCCCAAAGCTTTTGCAATTACCGCAGCAACTGCTTTTCATTGCTTGCTAGGTGCCCCTTACCTCGTTTTGCCGCGCTGCACCGCTTCGACGTAATTGCGGCCGTTCACAATGTGGCGTCGCATGGCCTCTTCTGCGCGAGCTGGGTCACGAGCGCCCAGCGCTTGGTAGATTACTTCGTGCTCATGGGCGGCGGCAGCTAGCCGTGACGCATGCGTGACCGTGCCATGGCGCGCCAGGCGGAGTTGGAAGAAGACATCGTCGCAGACCAGACGGATGAGTCGCCGGTTGCCCGTTGCGCGGGCGATGATGAAATGGAAGTCGTCGTCCCAGCCCGAGGTGAACTT
>RFWA01000553.1 GCA_009922295.1 Betaproteobacteria bacterium | reverse complement strand
AATAGCGCGTTATCGGCCAGCGCGGAGGCGAACTGGGCCGCGATGATCAGGTAGAAACCGGGCGGCATGCGGCCGTTCATATTTATTGATAATTCCGTAACTCATGACAACCGTTGATCGTCTCGTGCGTTATGTCTTCAGGCTTGGTACTGGAGAATATTGGCATGGCACAAAAGAGGTTAAGCGAGGCAGCGAAGAAGCGGGTTCGGGCAGGGCGCATGCTGCTGTCGGGCAAAGGTTGCGCCGAAGTGGCACTGGCGGTGGGCGTTGCGCGGCAAACCGTGTACACATGGAAGCGCCTACTCGATGAGGGCGGCATTGATGCTTTGCGGTCCGTGCCCGATCCGGGTCGTCCGGCCCAGTTGGACGAGGCGCAATTGGCGGCGCTGCGAGCAACCTTGCTGCAAAGCCCGACCGCACATGGGTTCGGCACCGAGCTGTGGACACTCAAACGCGTGGGTGCTGTCATCGAACGCATGCACGGCGTACGTTTCGGCCAGACGCAGGTCTGGCGCATCCTGGGGGCCATGGGCTTTAGCCCGCAAAAGCCCGAGAAGCGCGCCATCGAGCGCAACGACGATGCGGTGCGCGCCTGGAAGCGCAGAACCTGGCCAGCCCTTAAAAAAAAGCCCAGAGAGAAAGCCGCCTGATCGTCTTTGTGGACGAGTCTGGCATCAGCGAGCGCCCGACCCGCGTGCGCACCTGGGCGCCCAAGGGCCAGACACCGGTCATCCAGTTTCATTTCAACTGGAACCACGTTTCGGTAATCGCTGGACTCACGCGCACCAACTGCCTGTTCCGGCTGCACGAGGGGAGCATCAAGAAGGAGGAGATCGTCGAGTTCCTCAAAGCGCTCAAGGCCCACTTGAAACAACCGCTGCTGGTCATCTGGGATGGTTTGAAGGCGCACCGCAGCCGTCTGGTTCGGGACTATCTGGACAGCCTGGCCGGACACATCCAGATCGCATTCCTGCCGCCCTACGCGCCGGACCTGAATCCTGTCGAGTACCTGTGGGCCTGGCTCAAGCGTCATGCCCTGGCCAACTTCTGTCCCAACGACCTCGGCGAGTTGCATGCAACCGCCCGCAACAAGCTCAAGAGCGCGCAAAAGCGACCCTCGATCATTGCTGCGTGCTGGGCACAGGCTACGTTGTGGTGATGTCATGAGTTACGGAACTCTCAATAAGAAAGACTTCAGGCCGCAGCCATGAGTTCTGAACTGCAAACCATCCTGGTGCTCTGCATCATTGCCGCCTTTACCTTCATGGAGCTGGCAACGCGGCGTTACCAAGCCACTGTCACAGCCACGGCCGATGACACGAAGCTGGAACTCCTCATGTTCCTCAGCTTGGTTGTAGTTTGTCAACCATTGGCCCTGCTCAGCACCAACGCCCTGGGGGAATGGGCAGCGCCCGGCTACCGTGATGCTCTTGTGCACCTGCCCTGGTGGGGCATGGTGGCCATTTTGCTGGTGGGCGACGACCTGACGCAGTACCTTTGGCACCGGGCCTCTCATTCGGCCTTGCTGTGGCCGCTGCACCGGGCCCACCACACGGCGCGGTACATGAGCATTCGCGTCACCTACCGCAACAACTTCTTTTACTACCTGATGATGCCGGGCCTGTGGATTGCCGGCGTACTGACCTTCCTGGGCTTTGGTCCGGTGTACGCGGCCTATGGGGTAGTCAAGCTGATGGTGATCATGGGGGCGCATTGTGCTTGGCGCTGGGACGAGCCGCTGTACCGCATTCGGGCGCTGCGGCCACTGATGTGGTTGGTGGAGAGAACCATTTCCACCCCGGCCACCCATTGGGCACACCACGCGCTGACCAATGCCGACGGCGTCGGCCATTACACGGGCAATTTTGGCAACCTGCTGTTTGTGTGGGACCTGCTGTTTGGCACCGCCCACTTCACCCGGCGCTACCCGGCCCGGGTAGGCCTGCAAGACGATCTGGTGCACGGCCAGGAGCGCTGGTACCACCAGAT
>RFWA01000552.1 GCA_009922295.1 Betaproteobacteria bacterium | reverse complement strand
TCGGGACGGAGACGGGCTGTCGCTGAGGCGGTCTCTCGGCGAATGTTGGTCATTGTTTCAGGGCTGCAAGACCCGGTTGAGGTTTTCCATGGCCAGATCATCAGCAGAGCCGACCAGCGACAGCAGTCGGATACGGGCCATCAAGTAAAGAAACCTGGATTGCGCCAGATCCCGTAGCACCACCATGCGCTGCTGCTCGGCATTGAGCACATCCAGCACGGTGCGGTTACCCGCCTGAACCGATCGGCGGCTGGACACCACCAATTGATCGGCCGATTTAGCCGCCTGTTCCAAGGCCCGTATTCTCGGGATGCTTTCGGTCATGCCACGAAACTCCTTGTGAACCCGTAGCCCCAAATCGCGCCGGCCAGCCTCCAGCTCCTCCCGGGCTCGGTCAATGCCAGATTGCGCCTGACGCACCAGAGAACTGACATAGCCGCCCCCGTAAATTGGCACGTTCAGCTGCAGACCGATCGCGGCATTGTTATAGCGGGAGGCGATGTTCGTCACATTCTCGCTCTCGCTGCGTGAAAGCTGAACAATGGCGTCCAGGGTAGGATAATGCCCCGAGTTGGCCTTGGCCAGCTCCTGCCGGGCGGCCTCCAGCCGGGCCCTCAACGCCTTCAGCTGAGGGCTATTCTCCTCCGCCCGATCAATCCAGTCGTCCAAGCGGTTGGGCTGCGGCGCCAACAATTCGAGCCGTGTCAGGGCAAGTGGCGCCAAGCGGTCCACCGGCTCATTCACCAACAACTGCAATTGGCGCAGCGTGTAGTCCACATTTTCGCGGGCTTCAATTTCCTGGGCCAGCGCCATGTCCAACCGTGACTGCGCCTCGTCAATTTCGGTGCGGGTGCCAGATCCTGCTGCGAATGTCTTGCGCGCGGCGTCCAGCTGCGCGGTATAGCTTGATCGTTGCGACAGCACTAACGCCAATTGCTCACTGGTCAGCAAGGCCTCGAAGTAGGCCCCACTCAAGCGCACCGGCAAGCCCTGCTCCTCCTGCGCCAGCACGGCATTGCTGCTGTCCACCTCTGCCACCGCCTGCCGGTACTGCGCTGTCAGCTGGGTTCGGTAAAGGGGTTGCCTGATGGTCAGTGTCTGGCTGCCGCTGCCGTAGTCGGAATTGGTGGTCTGCTCCCGTCCTAAAAAGTTCGCAGTGGTACTGCTCAGCTGGTTGCTGTTCTGGGTCATGCTCAAAGACACGTTGGGCAGCAGCTGCGCACGAGCCTGTGGCAGGCGCTCGCGTGCCGACTCGGCTGCAGCCCTGGCCGCGCGCAAGGTGGCGTCCTGCTTTTTTGCCGCCTCGTAGGCCTGCATCAGGTCCATGGGCCACGCCACGGCGGCTGCTGTCAGCAGGCAACCAGACAACAATGCGGCCCGGACCAGGCCATTCGTCATGCCAATATCAAACATATTCACCTACTCCTCTTTCATTGAAGCGGCCAGGCGCTTGGTCAGTGGATGCACCAGATAGGTCAGCAAAGAGCGCTCACCAGTCAGAAACACCACCTCTACCGGCATCCCGGGCTGCAGTTGCCGGTTCCCCAGCTTCTTGTACCCCTCAGCCGTCACCGCCACGCGTGCCAGAAAATAGCCGACCCCCGTCTGCGGATCCGCCAACAAGTCGCCCGACACCGACACCACCTTGCCGTCCACCACCAACTGAGGCGAATTGGCAAAAGAAGAAAACCGGACATCGACCGCCAAATTCGAGTGAACCCGATCAATCAGATGCGGCGGCACCCGGGCCTCCACGAGCAGGGCCTGGTCTTTAGGCACCACATCCATTAGCTTCTGCCCTGGTCCAATGACACCGCCCACCGTCTGGAAGGCTAACCCGACCACCTGCCCAGAGGCCGGCGAGCGGATCTCCAGTCGCCCCAGTTCATCCTTGGCGGCTTTGAATTTTGAGGCATCCGCCTGCACCTCGCGCCCAACATCGGCAAGCTGCGACTCCACCTCCTTGCGGTACTCCTGTTGCCGAACAATG
>RFWA01000551.1 GCA_009922295.1 Betaproteobacteria bacterium | reverse complement strand
TGAAGAAAGCCCGCGCTCACCTCCTTGATCGCAAAGGGCGACTGCGGGACTGCATGAAAAATCTGGGTATGAGCATGCCTGAGGCGGAGCTGCGCCGCCGAATTCAGGCCATTCGCCCGAGTTCTACCTAGGTTTAAGGCAAGGCCGCAACGCAAGCACCGGCTCTGGTGCACCGCCATCAGCAGCGATTTATGCAAGCGCCATTGAGCAGATTCAAGGTGCGACGAGGTAACCCAGCAGCGCACGCGCAATGCGCGACCGCAGGTCCTCTGGCGGTACTTGCCCCATCCCGGAATCGGTCTCGACGATGGCGCGGGCAATCAACAAGAGATCTTGGGGTGCACTGTCTGGCAGCGTGGCGGAAATTTCACCGCGGTGACGCGCGATCAGCGTCTGAGTGATGACTGCAAACCGTCGATCGGCCTGGTGTGCCCGTGCACCCAAGGGCAGCCGGCGCTCCTCGTGGTCAATGGCAGCGGCATAAACGGGATCGCCATACTGCTGATCAATCAGCAACAGGGCCACGTCATCGAGTGTTTCGCGCAGTGAGCCTTGCGCGGGGCCGTCCAGCAGGGCCTCCAATGCGTCGGCCAGCTTGGCATGGTCACGGTCAATCAGGGCTACGACGATCGCTGCCTTGTTGGGGAAATACTGGTAGACCGACCCAACACTGACGCCTGCGACCTCGGCCACCCGGTTGGTGTTGAATCCGGCCAACGATTCGCGCGACAAAACGCGAGTAGCCGCCGCGAGGATGGTGTCCACCGTGGCTTGAGAGCGGCCTTGACGAGGCGCTTTGCGAGGTGAAATATCGATGCGAGGCATGCCTGGCTGTCAGTGAAAGATGCGAGTAGATCAGTTGAGCTTTTGCTCGCATCATAAGGGTGTGGACAGATCCCCACGAGCAACTCACACCAAGGAGCCGACCATGAATTTCGAGGATTTCTACCAACATGTTTTTCTACCCGAGCACACGCACCCCATCAACGTGGCGTTGCACATGCTTGGCACGTTCGCCGGGCTGGGCTACATCATTGCTGTGCTCACACTGCCGGTGCTTTGGTGGCCGGCCCTGCTTGTGTTCCCGGTGGTCCATGCTGTTCCTGGCCTGATCGGGCATCGATGGCTGGAGCGCAACGTCGCTGTCGGCGATGCGCGCTGGCGGCGCACCGACTTCCCGGGATGGTGGTTCATCGTGGCCAACCATCGCATGACAGCCGAGCGACTGCGCAATGCCGTCAAAGCTGCCGTCCAATGACAAGCGCGGTTGTGCTGTGATGGAGATCGGCCCATTTCAATCACCTTGCCAGGGGTTTTACGAGCACAATTGGCACCATGTTGAAATGGCCGCCATGGAGCCTGCCGAGCAAGCGCTGTTGGCCAAGTTGACCGCCACCATTGGCAAGGGGGTGATGAATGTTTGAGCGCCCCCACCATCAGCGCATCGAGCAAGCCCTGCGCGCGCTGGACGCCAAGCTGTTGCACAAGCACGGGTGCCTGTTCGGCGGTGGCACCGCTATCGCGCTCGCGTACGGCGAGCATCGCGAATCGGTGGACATGGACTTCATCTGCGCGTCAGTTGAGGGCTACCGCGAAATTCGCAGCCTGGTCAATGGCGCCGGCATGGCCGGCCTGATGACCCATGCCGTGACGGTACTGCGCGAGCCCAGAATTGATCAATACGGCATTCGGTGCGTGCTGCAGGTTGAGGCAGTGCCGATCAAGTTCGAGATCATTTTTGAGGGCCGCGTACCGCTAGCGACCCCATTGCCTGACGACCAGATTTGTGGCGTCTGGGCCCTGGCCAAGCAGGACAAGGTGGCGACAAAACTGATGGCCAATTCAGACCGCTGGGCCGACACCAGCGTCATGAGCCGCGACATCATCGACCTGGCTGTGCTCACTGAAGCGGACGGATCGCTTGATGCCTCCGGCGTGGCCAAAGCAGTGCATGCCTATGGCCCGAGCGTTCTGGACGACGTGAAGAAAGCCCGCGCTCA
>RFWA01000056.1 GCA_009922295.1 Betaproteobacteria bacterium | reverse complement strand
TGGATGCAGGGATCGTGGTACCCGAATTCAGGTGACCGGCAACACCGGCAACCTTGGCATCGCACAGTTTTTGTGCAACGGCTGCACCTTGCTTGGGATCGGCCGCATCGTCTTCCGCCACGAGCTCGAACTTGACCTTCTTGCCACCGATGGTGACGCCGGCCGCGTTCAGGTCTTCAATGGCCATGCGGGCGCCATTCTCGTTGTCCTTGCCGTAGGCCGCCTGCGCACCGGAAATCGGAGCGACGTGACCGATCTTGACGACCATGTCTTGTGCCAGGGCGACGCCTGCCGCGGCTGCGATAGCGGCGGCAACTGTAACTTTCAACTTCATTTGCATAGACGACTCCATGAATATTAAAAAATTGTGAATAAATACTCCACACCCGCAACGATACAGCAATTTTCAGGCCATCCACCTAGGGAAGACCCCGCCCCACGCTCAGCAAAACCGGCAATTCGGGTGGAAATGTCAACTATTCGGCAAAAGTTTGACGCAACGCACGGGGCCAGTCAAGCCAGCTTAGGCAATGGGTTTTAGTTTGAGGTCGTGCCGTGTGATGGTGTATCCCCGGTCGGCGTAGTGGCGCCAGCGGGTGCGAGCCAACTGCCGGTCGGTATCGTTCAGCCCAACCACCTCGATCACCCGCTCAAAGCGCTCAAACCCTGCAGGTACGTCGTCCCCAAGATTCACCAAGACCTGTTTGTGTGCCAGGCCGTCGGTGTCAGCGGCTAGCACGACAGGGGAGGCGGACAGAACCTCAGGTTCCGCCTGCGCGCGACAGTGCGGCACAAAGTCCGAAGCCGAAAACGCCCAGAGGTCTGAATCCAGCCGGTCCAGTTGGTCAGTCGGGCCGACCACCACCAATTGGGCGTCGGCGGCAACCGCCTTGCGCAAGAGGCGGCAGACGTAGGCCAGCCGATCGGGTGCGTTGAAATGGAAGGCGATTTCGGTCACTGCGACTTCTGCGCGGCTGGGCCAAGTAAATATTCCAGCAACAAGGCCACCGGGCGACCCGTTGCGCCCTTGGCAGCGCCGCCCTTCCAGGCTGTGCCCGCTATATCGAGGTGCGCCCAAGGAAACTTGGCCGCAAAGCGCTGCAGAAACTTGGCCGCTGTAATGGCGCCGCCAGGGCGCCCGGCCACATTGGCCACATCGGCAAAGTTGGTCTTTAGGCCCTCAGCGTACTCGTCATCCAGCGGCATGCGCCAGCACAAGTCTTGAGCTGATTCGCCGGCAGCCAGCAGTGCGGCGGCCATGTCGTCGTTGGGAGAGAACATGCCGCTGCGCACCGAACCCAGCGCGATCACGCAAGCACCTGTCAGGGTCGCGATGTCGACCACGGCGCGAGGCTTGAAGCGCTCCGCATAGGTCAAGGCATCACACAGCACCAGCCTTCCTTCGGCGTCGGTGTTCAAAATCTCGATGGTCTGACCGCTCATGCTGGTCACCACATCGCCAGGCTTGACGGCGCGGCCGTTGATCAGATTCTCGCAGGCGGGGATCAGCCCCACCACATTGATGGCCGGCTTGAGGTCGGCGAGCGCCCTGAACACCCCCAGCACACTGGCGGCACCCGACATGTCAAACTTCATTTCGTCCATTTCCGGCGCGGGCTTGATCGATATGCCGCCGCTGTCAAACGTGATGCCTTTGCCAACCAAAACTGTGGGCGCTTTGGTCTTGGCTGCGCCGTCATAACGCAAAACAATGAACCGCAGGGGTTGCTCGGAGCCCTGTGCCACCGCCATGAAGGAGCCCATGCCCAGCTTGGCCACCTGAGTGGGACCCAGAACCTCACACTTGATGCCAGCCAACTTGCCCAGGGCGCGCGCGGCGCCAGCCAGCAGTGTTGGGGTAGCATGATTGGCTGGCCGGTTTGCCCACTCCTTGGCCAGTTCAACCCCCGAGACAGTGGCAGTTGCCCGCTGGAAGCCGGCTTGCAATCCGGCGACGGCCGGAACGCCAATTACCACGCGCTGGACCGTCCGACCCTCAGGCTTGGATTTGGTGCTGGTATAGACATAAGTGGCTTCTGCCACCGTGGTAACGGCAGCTCGCAGGGCGGCCGACTGCGGCGTCGTGGCAAAGCAAATATCGATTTTTTTGAGCTTGGCCCCTTTGAGCTGACCTATTGCAGCGCTCAGCGCCTGTCGCACTTCGCGGGCCGAGCCCTCACCTACACCGGCCAACACCAAGCGGTTGGCAAGCACACCCGTGGGTCGATACGCTAGCAGGGCTTTCCCCGCTTTGGCATCAATATCACCCGCCTTCATAGCGACAGACAGCAGCGCCGAGACCGCATCCTTGCCCGGCCTGAAGTCGCCACCGAACAGCAGCACCATGGCTTCGCATTTTTCCTGCGCTGCTGCGCTCAAATCAAAGGCTTTGAATTCAAAGTTCATAATTCACATCTTTCAATCGTTGAAATTTTGGGTTTGATTCCTGACTCGGAACTGTACTGGTCCCGAGAATTGCCCGTCCATGTTATTCCATTCCTCTATTCGCAAAGAACTGGCTCGCAGTTTTGGCGCAACACTGATCGTGCTGGCCACGGTCGTCGTGACGATGACGCTGATCCGCACGCTGGGGCAGGCAACCCGCGGCAATTTCGCGCCTGAAGACGTGATGCTGGCAATGGGGTATGCCGTGCTGTCGGACATGCCCACCATATTGGCTCTGAGCCTCTTCATTGCGATCATCGCGACTCTATCGCGCATGTACCGGGACAGCGAAATGGTGATTTGGTTCGCCTGTGGCATGGGCTTGCTCGTGCTTTTGAGGCCCCTGCTGCGCTTTGCATCACCGGTGCTGCTGGTGGTCATGGTACTGGCGCTTTGGGTGCTGCCATGGTCCAAGCAGCGGCTCGACGACATGCAAGAGCAGTATGAAAAGCGCGGCGACATCGAACGGCTGGAACCTGGGCAGTTCCAGGAGTCGGCCAATGGCCAGCGAGTGTTTTTCATAGAAAAAGACGCCAGCGGCAAAATTGCTGGCAGCAACGTGTTTATTGCCAGCTCAGAGGATGGTAAAGACACCATCACTTCTGCCCGTAGCGGACGCATTGAAACCGTGGGTACAGACCGCTTTCTGGTTCTTCAAAACGGACAGCGACTGGACCGCATGACTGAGCAATCGGGTCTGAAGATCAGCGAATTTGCAGAGTACCGCGTCAGGGTGGGCGAAGATATCCTGGGAAGCCAGGCGTCGACCTCGGTGCATGCCCGGCCCACCTGGGGTCTGATTCAGGGAGGCACGCCAGCAGATCTGGCTGAACTGTCCTGGCGCATCGGTCTGATTCTGGCGGCCATCAACTTCACGGTCATTGGGCTGGCTGTGTCCAGCGTCAACCCGCGTGTGGGGCGAAGTGCCAATGTGTTGTTCGCCTTGTTTGCCTTCGTCGTCTATTTCAATTTGTTGAATCTGGGCCAGAACTGGATTTCGTCTAAGCAGGTCTCCTTTGGCGGCCTAATGCTGGGCTTGCATGGCGGGGTCCTGGTTTTCTCTCTTTTTTGGCTCATCAAGCGCCACAACAACTGGCAGTGGTGGGGCGAGCTCAGGCGTGGCCTGAACCGACGTGCGAAAGCTCAAACGTGAAGACCATCCGCCGGCTTATTTTTCTCGAGGTGCTGTGGGCAGTTGGCTTTGTCACCCTTGGCTTTGTCAGCCTGTTCTTCTTTTTCGATTTTGTCGAAGAGCTGCAATCGGTCGGGCAAACCACTATCACCACCTACCAGCCGGTTCACGCGCTCACCTATGTTGTACTCATGGTACCCACACACTTGTACGAACTGCTGCCTATTGCCGTGTTGATTGGCACCATCTTTGTCATGGCGCGTTTTGCCAGAAGTTCAGAGTACACCATCCTGCGTACAAGCGGCCTTGGGCCCTGGCGGGCCCTTCGCACGCTGTTGCAGCTTGGACTGGTGTTTGTAGTTTTGACCGTTGCGATTGGCGACTACCTGGCACCTATGGCAGACCGCACCGCGCAACTTTTGAAGGCTCGTTACCAAGGGCGAATCACGACCGGACAAACCGGCGCCTGGTTGAAGGAGCGCCAGCCGCATTCCCAGTACTCGGTCAACGTCCGTGCTCTCGAATCCGATGGCAGTCTGCATGGGGTGCGCATGTTTGAGTTTGACCACCAGGGCTTCTTGATGTCCATGACGCAGGCTGAACAAGCGACGATAAATGCCGACAATGCCTGGAGCCTGAGTGGTGTGGTTCGTAGCGTATTCCCAGCGAGGGACCAGCCGAACGCCCAGATTCAGCTGCTGAAAATGGAGCGCTTTGTCTGGCCGAACCAGATCAGCGCCCAGATGATGTCGGCGGCACTCCTCAAACCTGAGCGCATGAGCACAGTCGATTTGTTCCAATACATCCAGCATCTGGAGGCCAACCAGCAGTCTGCCCAGCGCTATGAAATCGAGTTTTGGCGTAAAGTTTTTTACCCTTTGAGCTGCCTGGTGATGGTGGTGCTGGCCTTGCCCTTTGCCTACCTGCATTTTCGCAGTGGCGGCATCTCGGCTTATGTGTTTGGCGGGGTCATGGCTGGAATCAGCTTCTTCCTGTTGAATAATCTTTTTGGACACATGGGTAATTTGCAGAACTGGCAACCCTGGCTTAGCGCTGCCCTGCCCGGCCTGATTTACTCTGCTTTGTCGCTGGCGGCTTTCGGTTGGCTGGTGTTTCGACGCTGAACAAGTAGCCCGATATGAACGCCACGCCACCATCATCGCCCCAGCGCGCCGTCGTCCTCTTCGCCCATGGGTCACGGGACCCGCTTTGGCGCCAGCCCATTGAGGCGGTGGCGCTGCGCATGGTGAACACCGCGCCACAAGTGTCAGTGCGCTGCGCTTATCTGGAGCTTTGCGCGCCAGACCTTCATACCGTGGTTCACGAACTGCTGGCCTTGGGTGTCCAGGCCATCACTGTGGTGCCGATGTTCCTGGGCGTTGGCAAACATGCCCGGGAAGACTTGCCGCTGTTGATACAAGCCTTGCAAGCGCAGCACCCGCGCATGCACCTGACACTGCGTCCAGCCATTGGCGAAGACCCGGCGATGATCGAATTGATGGCAAAGATCGCACTTTCCTCAAGGGAATAGATGTCTGCAGCATAATAAATATCATTCTTAGTTGATATTTGATATGAACCTTCACCAATTTCGATTTGTTCAAGAAGCCGTCCGCAGGAACCTGAACCTCACTGAGGCGGCCAAGTCCCTGCACACTTCGCAGCCGGGCGTGTCCAAAGCCATCATCGAGCTGGAAGAGGAACTCGGCATTGAAATTTTTGCCCGCCATGGTAAAAGACTCAAACGCATCACCGAGCCTGGCCAACATGTGCTCAAGAGCATCGAGTTAATCCTGCGTGAGGTCGGAAACCTTAAGCGAATTGGAGAACAATACAGCGCTGAAGACAGCGGCACCCTGTCGATCGCCACCACGCACACCCAGGCCCGCTATGTGCTGCCCGAGCCGGTAGCACGATTGCGTGAGGCCTACCCCAAGGTCAATGTCAGCTTGCACCAGGGCTCACCCGAGCAGGTGGCACGCATGCTGATGGACGAGGTGGCCGAGATTGGCATTGCCACTGAGTCCCTGGCCACCTACGCCGAACTGGTTACCCTGCCTTGCTACGAGTGGCAGCATGTGCTGGTGCTGCCGATGGGCCACCCGCTTGGGCAAAAAGAACATCTGACACTCGAAGACATCGCCCAAGAACCACTCATCACTTACCACCCTGCCTACACCGGGCGCACCCGCATCGATCAGGCCTTTGCCACGCGCAAGCTCTCACCCCGTGTTGCGCTTGAAGCCATTGACTCAGACGTGATCAAGACCTACGTCAGGTTGGGGTTGGGTGTGGGCATTGCCGCTGAAATGGCGGTGCGTGATGTGGTGGCCGATGGCGCCAAAAGCGACCTGATGGTGCGACCGGCCGGCCACCTGTTCGGGCAGAATGTGACCCGGGTCGCGTTCAAGCGCGGCGCCTACCTGCGCAATTTCGTCTACAAGTTTGCCGAACTGCTCAGCCCCCGCCTCGGCCGCGATCTGGTCGCCCGCGCCATGACCGGCCATGTCAACGATTACGAGCTCTAACCCACCATGATGACGTCCACCCCCACCCTGCACACCAAGCTGCCCAAGGTCGGCACCACCATTTTTACCGTGATGTCGGCGCTGGCCACCGAGCACAAGGCGGTCAACCTCGGCCAGGGTTTCCCTGATTTCAATTGCGACCCCCGCTTGGTGGAGGGCGTGACCTCGGCCATGACCCAGGGCCTGAACCAGTACCCTCCCATGACCGGTGTGCCAGCCCTTCGCGAGGCCGTGGCGGCCAAGGTGCAAGCCGTGTATGGCCGCCACTATGACCCCGCCACCGAAATCACCATCACGGCCGGCGCCACGCAGGCCATCATCACCGCCATTCTGGCGGTGGTGCACCCGGGCGATGAGGTGATCGTGCTTGAGCCCTGTTACGACAGCTACATCCCAAACATCGAACTAGCGGGTGGAGTGACGGTGCCGGTGCCTCTGAAACCGGGCAGCTTCAGGCCTGATTTCGACAAAATCGCCGCCGCCATCACCCCCAAAACGCGCGCCATCCTGATCAACTCGCCGCACAACCCCAGCGGCATGGTCTGGACTGCGCAGGAAATGCTGCGCCTGCAAGACTTGCTGGCACCGACCAACATCCTGCTGATCAGCGACGAGGTGTACGAGCACATGGTGTTTGACGGCGTGCCGCACGAAAGCGCGGCGCGCTACCCAGGCTTGGCCGCACGGGCCTTCATCGTGTCCAGCTTTGGCAAAACCTACCACGTGACAGGCTGGAAAGTGGGCTATGTGGCCGCGCCAGCGTCCCTGAGCGCCGAGTTCCGCAAGGTGCATCAGTTCAATGTGTTCACCGTCAACACCCCGGTGCAGCATGGGCTGGCTGCCTACATGGCTGATCCAGAGCCCTATTTGGGGCTGCCAGCCTTTTATCAGCGCAAGCGCGACCTGTTTCGCGCCGGCCTGGCCCATACCCGCTTCAAGCTGCTGCCCGGTGAAGGCACGTATTTTCAGTGTGTGGACATCTCCGATGTCAGCGACCTGAGCGAAGCCGAGTTCTGCCAATGGCTCACGCGCGAAGTCGGCGTCGCCGCCATCCCGCTGTCGGCCTTTTACGGCGACAGCTTTGACCAGCGCGTGGTACGTTTTTGCTTTGCCAAAAAAGACGAGACTCTTAACGCAGCGCTGGGGCGACTGGCGCGCTTGTAGTCCTCGGTAGGCGTTTCGGCCTCAGCTGACCAGCTGCGCCCAGGCCTTGTCGAGCCGTTTCACGCTGACCGGCTGAGGGGTGCGCAGCTCCTGAGCGAAGAAGCTCACGCGCAGTTCCTCCAGCAGCCAGCGGAACTCCAGCATGCGCTCGTCGGTCACGCCCTTGCGTTCGGCCAATAGCCGCCAGTAGCGCTGCTCCAACGGCCGCAGCTCAGCCAGACGGGCGGTATCTCGCGCCGGGTCGGCACGCAGTTTGTCCAGCCGCAGCGTAATGGCCTTCAGGTAGCGCACCACATGCTGCAGCGCGCCCCAGGGGGTTTGCACCACGAAGCGTTTGGGTAGCAGGCGCGCCAATTGCTGCGCGGCATCGGCACTGGCCTCGGCCGCCTGCTTGCTGTCGCGGATCTTGCGCGCCGCCACCGCGTACTCGGCCAGAATCAGCGCGGTGAGCCGCGCGACTTCGGTCGCGATCAGGGTGAGGCGGCCGCGGCCCTCGTCAAGCCTACGTTTGAAATCGACCTCTTGGGTTGGCAGCGGCTCCAGCAGAAAAGCCCGATCCAGCGCCACCGCAATAATTTGCTCGCGCAATTCCTCCAGTGTGCCGCCGCCCGAGCCGTCTGCGGCCTTGCCCAGTTGCATGAAGGCGGCCGCCATTTTCTGCAGTTCAGGGATATTTTTCTCCAGATACTTGAGTGCATCCTTGATCTGCAGCGCAAACAGCCGCCGCAGGCCGGCGCGGTGGCGTGCTGCGGCTGCCTCGGGTTCGTCAAACACCTCCACCGTCACCGCATCACCGGCATCGATCAGGGCCGGGTAGCCGATCAGGGTCTGTGCGCCCTTTCGGATCTCCAGCAGCTCGGGCAATTCGCCAAAGGTCCAGCTGGTGTAGCGCTGGCTGGCCAGATCCGGCACCGTTGGGTTTGCTACTTTTTTAATAGCTACCGAGGCAATATTGGCGTGACCTGGTGCCACTTTTGGCTCCAAATTTTCCGGGCTGGTCCGCTGGCTGGCTACCTTCAGCGCGGCCAGCGCCTGGAAGGCGCCGCGCGCCTGGGCGCCGAGTTCGGACTTGAGTGCACCCAGGTTGCGCCCGGTGCCCAGCAAGCGGCCGTGCTCATCAACCACCCGGAAATTCATGAAGGCGTGTGGGCTGAGCATGTCGAGCTTGAAGTCATTGCGCGCAATGTCCACCGCGCTGGCCTTGCGCGCGAGCTTGAGCACCGCATCGGTCAGCGAGCCCTGGCCAAAAAGCTCGGGCACATTAAGTGCCTCGGCCATCTGATTGGCTGTCTCGGGCAAGGGGACCAGTCGCGAGCGCGGGCGCTGGTGCAGGGTTTTGAGCAGGGCCAGCACCTTGTCGCGCAACATGCCGGGCACCAGCCACTCGCAGCGCTCCTCGTTCACCTGGTTCAGCACAAACAGTGGTACGGTCACGGTCAGGCCGTCGCGCGCATCACCGGGTTCGTGCAGGTAGGCGGCGGCACAATCAACGCCACCCAAGCGCAGGGCTTTGGGGAAGGTGCTGGTGGTGATGCCGGCGGCCTCGTGGCGCATCAACTCTTCGCGCGTCAGCAGCAGCAACTGCGGCTGCTTCTTGACCTCTTGCCGGTACCAGCCCTCCAGACTGTGGCCGCTGCAGACCTCAGCCGGCAACTGCTGATCATAAAAGGCGTAGATCAGCTCCTCGTCCACCAACACGTCCTGCCGGCGCGCCTTGTGCTCCAGCTCTTCCACCTGCCGGATCAGCTTCTGGTTGGCGGCCAGAAAGGGCAGCGGCGTCTCCCACTCGCCCGCCACCAGCGCCTGGCGGATAAAAATCTCGCGTGCCCCGGCCAGGTCAATGCGGCTGTAATTCACGCGCCGCCCGCTGTAGATCACCAAGCCGTACAACGTGGCCCGTTCCAGCGCCACCACTTCGCCGGCTTTTTTCTCCCAGTGCGGGTCGAGCAGTTGCTTCTTGAGTAAATGGGCGCCCACCTGCTCCAGCCACTGCGGCTCGATGTTGGCCAGACTGCGCCCGAACAGGCGTGTGGTTTCCACGAGCTCGGCCGCCACCAGCCAGCGCCCCGGTTTTTTGGCCAGATGCGCGCCGGGGTGAGCAAAGAATTTGATGCCGCGGGCGCCCAGGTACTCGCCCTGTGCGCCCTCTCCTTCGGTTTTGAAGCCGATGTTGCCCAGCAGGCCGGCCAGCATGGCCAGGTGCAGCTGCTCGTAACTGGCTGGGCTGGTATTGAGTTGCCACTTGTGTTCGGCCACCACCGTGTGCAACTGGCTGTAAATGTCGCGCCACTCGCGCACCCGGCGCATGCTGACAAAGTTTTGCCGCAGCAGTTGCTCGTACTGGCGGTTACTGAGCTTGTGCTCGTTGGCAACGGCCCCCGGGTGCTTGCCGCCACGGCTGTCGTCCAGCCACTTCCACAGTTTGAGGTAGCCGCTGAATTCACTCTTCTCATCGTCGAACTTGGCGTGCGCCTGATCGGCCTGGGCCTGCAGCTCCATGGGGCGGTCGCGCACATCTTGCACGCTAAGGGCCGAGGCAATCACCAGCACCTCGTCGAGTGCCTGGCGCGAGCGCGCCTCCAGAATCATGCGTCCCACGCGCGGGTCCAGCGGCAGCCGGGCCAACTCTTGGCCGGTGGGCGTGAGTTCATTGGCATCGTCCACCGCGCCTAGCTCGGCCAATAATTGGTAGCCGTCGGCAATGGCGCGGCCTGAGGGGCGCTCCAGAAACGGAAAGTCCTCCACCACGCCCAGCCGCAACGCCTTCATGCGCAAAATCACCCCGGCCAGCGAGCTGCGCAAAATCTCCGGGTCGGTAAAGCGTGGCCGCCCGTCAAAGTCTTTCTGGTCGTACAGCCGGATGCAGATGCCGTTGGCCACCCGGCCACAGCGGCCAGCCCGCTGATTGGCCGACGACTGGCTGACCGGCTCCACCAGCAATTGCTCGACCTTGCTTCTAAAACTGTAGCGCTTCATGCGCGCCGTGCCGGCGTCGATCACGTAGCGGATGCCGGGCACGGTGAGCGAGGTCTCCGCCACATTGGTGGCCAGCACGATGCGCCGGCCGCCGTGGCTGTCAAAAATGCGGTCCTGCTCGGCCTGGCTCAGGCGCGCAAACAGCGGCAGCACCTCGGCCTGGCGCAGCAGCGGCTGGTGGCTCAGGTGCCGGCGCAGGTGGTCAGCGGCCTCGCGGATTTCGCGCTCACCCGGCAAAAACACCAGGATATCCCCCTGGTTGTGGGCATCGCGCCAGAGTTCATCCACCGCGTCGGCGATGGCGTCGTTAAGGCCGTAGTCGCGCGCCTCTTCAAACGGCCGGTAGCGCTGCTCCACCGGGAACAT
>RFWA01000550.1 GCA_009922295.1 Betaproteobacteria bacterium | reverse complement strand
CTTTGGTCAATACGCGCGCAAGCCTGTGGCGTTTCGATTGCCACGTTGTTGGGGGGCCGTCGACACGATCGAGTACTTGCCTATGCCTCGACGCTGTTTCGCGAGACCCCGGACGCAATGGCTGATGCGGCGCGAGCTTATGTTGATCGCGGCTTTCGTGCAGTGAAATTCGGCTGGGGCGTGTTCGGGCAGGACCCGGGTCGCGACCGTGAGTTGGTCGCCGCTGCGCGCGAGGTGTTAGGCCCTGATCGTCACCTGCTGGTTGACCCGGGTTGGTACCCTGCTGGCTGGACGCGCCCTGGACCGATGCGCAGCTTGCGTGAAAACATCGCGCTGTGCGAGTGGCTTGGCGACTACGGCGTTGGCTGGGTCGAGGACTTCATTCATCCAGAAAATTTTGCAGAGTACGCAACAGTTCGTGCCGCTAGCCCGGTGCCGGTCGCCGCAGGTGAGCAATTGGCAACGCACTGGGAGTTTGAGCGCTTTATTGATAGCGGGTGTGTCGATGTCATCCAGCCAGACCTGTCACGCTGCGGCGGGCTCACGGTAGCGCGCCGCGTGGCTCAAATGGCCACCGCGGCCGGTATTGATTTGGTGCCGCATTCCTGGCTGACCCATTTGCTCACCGGCTACTCGTTGCAATTGATTGCCACTCTGCCCAGGATCCGACTTGTTGAGTTCAATGTATCGCAGAGCGTCTTGACGCGCGGGATCGCGCCAGCGCGCTTTACGTTGGAGGCTGACGGCACTATTGCCATACCCGACAGCATCGACATGGGGGTGCGCGTGGACGAAGAATTTATTGCTGCACATCGCGTGAACTAACGCTGAGCGGCGACGATGGAGATCTTTGATGGAACGTTTGATTTGCAGAGCCCATGAGCTTGACTTGGAAAGCCCCGGGCGGCGCGACTATTGGGTTGCGCTAGAGCACGACTCTATTTGGGGCGACCATCTTATTCCCTTGACCGTCATGGTTGGCCCTCAGGCGCAAAAGGGCGAGGGTTTGGTGGCTTTTGGCTCTAACCATGGTAATGAATACGAAGGGCCCATGGTTGTACGAAAGATGATGCACACGCTGAACCTGGCAGATGTGCAGGGGCGCATCATCTTGGTACCGGTGCTCAATGTTGCTGCATTCCGGGCCGCTTCGCGAGACTCGGCACTCGATGACCGCGTGAACCTGAACCGCGCTTTTGTGGAAGGCGCTGGTATCCATCCGGGTATCAAAGGGATCACACACCGGATTGCAGCCTTTGTGCGCGACATCATCTGGCCCCATGTGCATGTCGTGATTGACCTGCATGCCGGGGGGCAGGTGGCCCGCTTTCTGCCGCTGACAAGTTTCCACGCTGTGGAGGACCCGGCTCAAATGCACATCACCGAAAACACAGCGCGCTGGTTTGGCACCCCGCTTGTCATCACTTACCAAAATGATACTCCAGGCCTCTTGTCGAGCGAGGCGGAGCGGCTCGGCAAGGTAACCATAGGGTGTGAGCTGGGTTGGGGCGGTGCGGTAAGTCCTGCGGGTGTTCGCTTCGGCTGTCAGGGCGTATTTGCCGCGGCCATCCACCATGGGCAACTGCGCGGTGAGGTCAAACCCATGTCGCATCATGCCGATGGCAGCCAGGTCAGGGCTGAAATGATCGATCGAGACTGCTTCACCGTTGCCCCCTTTGCAGGCCACTATGAACCACTGCTTGAGTGCGGCGCACGGGTTAGCCGAGGTGACATCGTGGCGCAACTGCATGACTTTGACCGCATCGACCTGTCGCCCTGGCCGGTTAAGGCCGGGGTAGATGGCATTGTCATCGCGCAGGCATGGGCAGCGCCTGTCTTGCAGGGGCAGCACGTACTTGTGACGGGTCGAATTGTTCCCTTTGTCAGTGGGTCACTAACTTAGGTGCCACCCGTGCGGATTGAGAGCCTTCACTGGCGTCGTGACTTCGCCCATCAGTAAGTTGGCGTTTACGGCGATGTGTAAGGCGTACTTATTGACAAACG
>RFWA01000549.1 GCA_009922295.1 Betaproteobacteria bacterium | reverse complement strand
CCCTTCTTTTTGTAATACAGCCCGCCCGGGGGTATACAAAATTTCACACTCGGAAGCCGCCTACCGAAGCCATGCCTGCCCGCACCCAGGGCAATCAACCGCCACGCGCGCGAAGGCTCAGGGGTGGGCGCGGGTTTGTGTATGTCTGGCCGCCAGGGTGTTGCATCTTTGTCTACTGACATAGTTCTCTCACTGCCGCGTAGGCAGCTCAGAAAAGAACAGCACCAGTCAATGGATCAGGGGCGCTATATGCGTCATCTCGGAACTTCGATACGGGGGCAATAAAAAGTTCCCAATGTTATAAGCCCGTGGACCGAATCGCACCGGGCAAGTTGGCCCGCCGTGCGCGGGCCGGGTGGAGCGCGTGGCTTAGAGTGGTGCGTTCAGGCTCAGCCCGACGGTCCAGTTTTGAGGAAGGCCAGGCTCGTAGAACTGCGAGCTGGACTGGTTGACGATGACCGACCCCACGTAGCGTTCGTCGCTTATGTTGTTTAACCGGGCGTACAGCGTCGCGGTGCTTTTGCTCAGAACCCAGCGCTGGCTGGCGCTGAGGTTGAACACGGTGCGGCCATCGGCAGACGCGGTGTTGAGGTCGTTGGCGTAAATGCGGCCCGACTGGACCAGCTCAAGGGCTACGCGCGCGCCGGCCCTTGCCTTGCCCTTGGCTACCCCCACGGGCTCGCTCGCCCACGCCAACTCACCGAACACCGAGGTAGCCGGAATACCGGGAATCTTGCTGCCTGCGGGCACCTGGCTGACCGAACCGCACAACGCAGTGACGGCGCACTTGAAGGCCTGTGAATACTGGGCGTCAATGGCCGAGGCAGACAAGCTCGCTGAGACGTGCGGGTTGATAAGCATGCTGCTGGCGAGCTCCCACCCGGTGCGCGAGGTGCCCGGTGCATTGCCATAGGCGCTGGAGCCGGAGTTTTGCACGACGATGATCTCATCTGTGGAGTCGATCTGGAACACCGAAAAATCCAACCGCGATTGGCGGTTAGGCACCCATTTGCTGCCGATCTCATAGTGGCGACTGCTGGCGGCGTTGAGCAAAGAGTTAAATACCGCCCGGGGGGCGCTGGTGGTGGTTTTTGTGTAGGCCATTTCTGCCAAGGTGGGCGTCTCAAAGCCTTGACCATAGTTGGCGTACAGGTTGAGGTGCTCGTTGGCGTAATAGGTCAGGCCCAGCACGGGGTTGGTGGAGCGGTAGCTCACGTTGCCCGAGCCGTCCGGGTTGCTGGTGGAGATCAAATAGTCGTCGCTGATAAAGCGTACGGTGCTGTAGCGCAGGCCGCCGACGAGGGAGACCGCATCCGATACGTGGGCGCTGCCCTGCACAAAGAAGTCGCTGTTTTCAGCCTGGTTGTCTTCGCTTCGGGTGGCACTGCCCGATTTTTGACCGTTGACCGTTGCGCCGCCTTCTCGGTACTCGCGTGAGCGGTCAAACTCATAGCCGCTGGCCCATTCCACCGGCGTGTCGCCCAAGTGCGTCTTCTCGTTGTATTGCAGGCCCACGCCGTAGTAGCGGCGGTTGAGCCCAATCCACGCCGAGGTGCTTTGGTATTGCAGGTTGTCCCGGGTACCGTAATAGGCCCGGGTGGTAAAAGAGCGGTCCTGGTTTACGGTGTAGGTGGCAGAGCCGCCCAGCTGGTTTTGCAACACAATTTTGCGTGACAGCGTCGTTACCGCATTGCTGCCAGCTGCTGCTGGATCGGTCAGCTGGGCGCGGGTCAGGCCCAGCGGGTCTTGTGCCAGTGGCATATCAAACTGGTTAAACACTAGCTTCACTTGTGTCTGCTCGTTGGTATTGAAGTCCAGCTTGCCGTTGAACTGCTTGCGGTCGGTGCGGCTGTTGTCGCGGTAGCCGTCCACCGTGAATGTGCTGTAGTCGGCCACGATGCCGTAGTCTCCAACGGTATCGCCCCATTGGTAATCTGCGCGGTGCATGCCATACGAGCCTACGTAGTACTGGTATCCCAGCGTGGGATCTTGGGGCGCCGCACTGGTAAA
>RFWA01000548.1 GCA_009922295.1 Betaproteobacteria bacterium | reverse complement strand
CAACATCGTCTCGTCGGCGCCAGCGCCGATGACCTTTACCGAGTTGCTGCGCGCCGGTTCACTGCCCAAAGCCACCCTGCACCGCATCCTGGCGACATTGAGCCGCGAGGGCTTGCTGCGGCATGACCCGTTCACCAAAACCTACCGACTTGGGCTACGTCTGCTGGAACTGGCCCATGAGGTTTGGAGTGACTTCGACCTGCGGCTGGCAGCACAGGATGAGCTGGTGCGCCTGCGCAACTCAGTACGTGAAACCGTCCATCTCGCCGTGCTGGATGCTGGCAGCGTGGTCCTGATTGCGGTGGAAGACGCGGGGCGGGATGCACACCACCGCTCCAAAGCTGGCATGAAACTGCCAGTACATGCCACCGCGCTGGGCAAAGTGATCGTCGCCTACCTCGATCCCGCACGCCAACAGGAACTGCTGGCGGGACTCGACCTGACCACCTACAGCTCGGCCACACTGGCCAATTTGACCGACCTGCGACGTGAGCTGGACCTGACCCGGGCACGTGGCTATGCCATCGAGCGTGATGAGTATGAAGCCGGCACGGTGGCTGTGGCGGCACCGATCTTTGACATTGAAGGGCGGCCGATTGGCGCCGTAGCCGTCAACGCCACGGTCGGCCGCGTCGATGCTGCGCGTGCCCACGCGCTGTCGCCCACCCTGATCGGCGCAGCCCGAACGATCTCGCACAATGCCGGCGGACGGCTGATGTCGATCCAGCCCAAAAACGTCCCAGGCCCCGAATTTGAATTTGATGTGAGGTGCGTCGCAGAGACCCGTTCCCTGCTGGGTGAGGGCCCCACCTGGTCGCCACGCGATAGCTCGCTGTACTGGGTCGACATTTTGACCCCTTCAGTGCATTGCTTTGACACCGTGCGCGGCGTTGATACGGAAAGCAAGATCGGCTCGATGGTCAGTGTGGCCATCCCCAAGGCCACCGGCGGATTGCTGGTCGCCATGCCGGGTGGCCTGATGACGCTCGAGCTGTCACAAAAAACCCTGGCGCCGTTTTGCCACCCCGAGTCCGACCGCCCAGGCAACCGCTACAACGACGGCAAGTGCGACCGCATGGGGCGCTTGTGGATTGGCACATTGGACATGGGTGCCGCCGCCAACCGGGGCAACTTGTTTCGGGTAGACCCGGACGGCAGCTGGCGCAAGATGGATGCCGGCTTCACGGTAGCCAATGGGCTCGGCTGGAGCCCCGACAACAAGCACATGTACTTTACCGATACCCCCAGGCGCACGATCTACCGTTACGACTTTGACCTGCTGGCGGGCACCATCAGCAACCGGCAACCCTTCATCACGCTGGATGCGAACGACGGCACACCCGATGGCATGACCGTGGACGAGGCAGGCTGCCTTTGGGTGGCGGTTTGGGACGCCTGGCGGGTATCGCGCTTTTCACCACAGGGGGAGGAACTGTTGCGCATCAAGATGCCGGTTCCTCGGCCGACCAGCTGCTGTTTTGGCGGCCCCAACCTCGACACCTTGTTTGTGACCAGCGCGTCGGTGCGCCTGAACGAAGAGGCCTTGGCAGCGGCCCCTCTGTCGGGCTCGCTGTTCTCGATCCCGGTCAACGCCTGGCACCGCATCGTCAACGCATCGAAGAGTCCTTGTGACTCCACCAAAACGGGACATACAGCATTGACCCTTATCCCTCGCTCTCCGAGCTCCTTTGCCCAACTCTGAGTCAATCCATTAACCGCAAACTTTGTTGCGCAGTAAACAGAATTGTTCTTGGTACCCCGTTTTCCAGCCATGCTTGATACATTGATGATGGAGGCCCCCTCTTTCATTAGCACCACCAAGCCCTGCGTCACAGCTATGTAGCTCTTAACATTCAGGTCATACAGCTCATCTACCAGCTCCTCCGTGACGCTCGGTATAGATGCCCACTGTGACTTACCAACGTTATTTACAAGAACATCTAATTCCTTGCAACCTGCTCTGACCGATTCAGTGAAACGCTGGCACTCCTTCCACTGGGCACCGCCTTC
>RFWA01000547.1 GCA_009922295.1 Betaproteobacteria bacterium | reverse complement strand
TCGGGCGGCCAGCGCCAGCGCATCGCCATTGCCCGGGCCATGCTTAAAAATCCACCGCTGCTGCTGCTCGACGAAGCCACCAGCGCATTAGACGCTGAGAGCGAGCGCATGGTTCAGGCAGCGCTGGAGTCAGCCATGCGCGGCCGCACCACGCTGGTCATTGCACACCGGCTGGCCACCGTGCAAAAGGCAGACCACATTGTGGTGCTGGACCATGGCCAACTGGTAGAACAGGGAACGCACGCCGAGCTGGTCGCCCAAGGCGGTGTCTACGCCGGGTTGGCCGCGCTGCAGTTCAACGCCTGAGTATTGGTCTGAGGCATTGATCTGTTGCCTTAAGCAGCGTAGACTTATGACACCATCTGCGCCACGATCTCCACCCAACTGATTTACATGCATGGCTGCCGTCACTGCCGTCAATAGCGCGACACCCTCGCTGCCCATGCAGCGGGTGGACGCGCCTGAACGGCAAGCCCAGCGGGAGGCCGCGGCGGCGCAGGTTGAGGCCAGGGTAAAACGGCAACAGGCCGATCGGGCTGAGCTCGAATCCAGCATGCGCAATTTGGCGGCCCGCCTGCAGGAAGTCGAAGGCCTGTACAGCCGCCCGCCGGTGCGCAACACAAGAACCGTATTGCCACCCTCATTCCAAGACTTCATCGTGGAGCAATACAACGCGACACTCGGTGAACGTATGGCCAGCGGGACATCGCTCAAGATGCGCCCCGACACCGATCCAGTCCGAAATGCCCAAGGGCACGCCACAGGCCGTATCGTCGACCTCGTGGCTTAAACGGTTGCCGGCTTTACTGCAACCGGCCTTTGAGCGATTCCGGCAGTGGCAGCGGCATCACGGCAATGCCTTCATCGATCAAGGCCTCGGTCTCAGCCGCCGAGGCCTTGCCTCGTATGCCTCGTTCCTTGGCCTCCCCGTAGTGAATGCGACGCGCTTCTTCGGCGAACTTGTCGCCCACGTCGTCTGTGTTGGCCACGATGCGTCGGGCCATGGCCATCCAGGCCATCTGCATCGCCTGTTCAGGCTGGTCCGCCAGCGCGACATCTTGAACCGGCTGAGCCTCTGGACGTGCTGCCCCCAAATTAAGTCTCGGCGCGCTAAGTTTCTTCGTGATGCTGGCGTCGCCACAAACCGGGCATTCCACAAGACCGCGGCCGCACTGCGCAACAAAATCGTCCTCAGACCCAAACCAGCCCTCAAAGACGTGCTGTTGCGAACAGGCCAGATTCAAAACTTTCATGGTGCGATTATGCAGCGCACCCTGTGCCAGCGGCAGTCTGCCAATCCAAGCCCCAGGCGCCGCTCAGCACATTTTGCAGCCACAGCGCTCCCGCAAGGGTCTTGCCGTCGGTCACCTGCCCGCTCATGCACCATTGAAGCAGCTCAGCGGGGGTGACGGTGAAGACATCCAAAAACTCGCCTTCATCCAGTTGCCGTTCGCCAGCCGTCACGCCACGGGCAAACCAGATGTCAATGAATTCGGTCGAGTAAGAGATCACCGGGTGCAACATGCCAGCGCAGGCCCATTCTGCGGCCCTGTAACCCGTCTCCTCCATCAATTCGCGCTGGGCACAGGCCAGGCTGGCCTCGCCCGGGTCCAGCTTGCCCGCCGGAAACTCGATCATCACTCGCTTGACCGGGTAGCGGAACTGCCGCTCCAGCACGACACGCCAGTTGCCAAGCTCATCTTGCAGCATGGGCACCACCATCACAGCACCTGGATGGACCACATACTCGCGCGTGGCCTTCTGACCATTGGGCAGCTGCACCGAGTCGCGGAAGGCATGCAAAAACCTGCCCTGGAGCAGCTCTTGACTGCTGAGCTTGATTTCGGTCAGGTGTCGGTCTGGATCAGTCATGCTGACCGCCACAAGATCCTGTCATGATGCCAAGGCTTGAAGCGCAAGGTTTCAGCTACCCAGCATTTGCACGACAGCACGTGCGCACACCGCCATCAAGCCACCGGGCAGCAGGCCCAGCACCAGCACCAATGCCCCGTTGATGGACA
>RFWA01000546.1 GCA_009922295.1 Betaproteobacteria bacterium | reverse complement strand
AGATCGGTGCGCATCGGGCCAGCGCCACGGTAGGGCACGTGCAGCACCTTCAGCCCAGCTTGTTGGCCCAGCAGTTCGCCAACAATGTGCCCAATGGACGCCGCACCGCCGCTGCCATAAGGGACCGGGTCTTTTTGCAACTTGGCCCAAGCGACAAAGCCTGTAAAGTCAGTCACCCCCAATGAAGGGTGCACCGCCAGTACGGTGGGCACATCACCGATGTAGCTGAGATGTCTAAAACTCTTAACAGGGTCATAAAGGGGTTTGTCCATCAGCGCTGGCGCGATCAACATCGGGGCCGAGTTGGACATCAGCAGCGTGTAGCCATTGGCTTCAGCGTTGGCGACGTGAACAGCACCGATGGTCGAGGCCCCGCCCGGGCGGTTATCCACCACCACGGATTGGCCCAGTTTCTCAGCCAGGGCCGGAGCGATCAACCGGGCGACGATGTCGCTGGCACCACCCGGTGGAAAGGTGACGACCAGCCTCAAGGGCTGACTCGGCCACGTCTGTGACCGGCTGATCACGGGCGCAATGGCGGCGGCAAGCGACGAGATAGTCACCAAAAAATGACGGCGAATGGGCATGGAATCTCCTTGTTGAACGAGCCAAATAGAAGCACTGTTCGCGCCAGTCTAAGCGTCTTTCAGGCGATTTACAGGTTCTTTGCGCCCCGGACTCAAAGGGTGATGACCAGTTTGCCGAAATGCGAGCGGGTCTTGAAGGCCTGCTGAGCCTGCACCAGCTGCTCCAAAGGGTAGATCCCAGCGATCAGAGGCTTGAGTTGGCCCGACGCCACATAGCGCACGATCTGGCGCGCCTCGGCCTGTGTGCCCATGGTGGCGCCCAACAGCGTCAGGTGCTTGAGGTAGAGCTTGCGCCAGTCCATGGTCACCATCGGGCCGGCAATGGCACCGGCCGTCACATAACGCCCGCCCACAGCCAACAGGTCCAGCAGCTCGGGCACCTTGTCGCCCGCCACCACGTCGGCCACCACATCGATCTGGCACATTGGCAGTTGGCGCCGCCATGCCGCTGCATAGTCAGGCTCATCGCGCCAGATAAAGGCCTCCACCCCCAATTCGGCCAGATGCGCCTCTTTGCCACGGCCAATCACGGCGACCACGTGGGCACCGCGGATCTTGGCCAGTTGCACCAGCGCCGAGCCAACGCCGCCCGAGGCGCCGGTCACCAGAATCGTCTCCCCCGCCGCCAATGCCGCCCGGTTGAGCATGTGCTCGGCCGTCAGGTAGGACGTCATGAAACTGGCCAGTTCGTGGTCGGCCAAGCTGGAGGTGACGGCATGGGCGTTGGCATTGGGCACGCTGACGAACTCGGCAAAGCCACCATCGCGCTCGCTGCCCAGGTAGGTGGCTTCAAACAGGCCGTCGCCCGAGGTGCCGTACAAGGTGGGGTTGACCATGACGCGCTCACCAAGGCGGTCTTTGTGTACGCCCGCGCCGACCGCCACGATGCGGCCGACGATGTCTGCACCCTGAATACGCGGGAAGCTGAAGGCACTGCCCTGCCAGCCCGATTGCTCGCTGGCACCGTAAGCGCCCTCGCGGGTCCATACATCGGTGTTGTTGACGCCGCAGGCACCTACCTCGATCAGCACTTCACCGGGCGCCGGTACCGGCCGAGGCACATCGGTGCGGTACTGCAGCTGGTCGTAGCCGCCGTAGCCAGTCAGCAGCACGGCGCGCATGGTGGATTGTGTAGGCATGGTTGGTGGTGTAGGTGTGTCTTGCCTGGGCTCTGGCCCACAGCATCAGGCTCCAGGCCCGGCGTGCGGCGATGGCGGGAGTGCCGGGACCGGCCTGTGAAGGGCGGCGAACGCCGTCATGTGAAAAGCCGCCACCTCAGCCGGGTAGCGGTAGGCTGCCCCCACCGGGCAGGCGCGCCGGGCCAAACAACCCTGCTGCATGCAAGGCTCGCTGCCGGCCTGGTGCAGCCAGCTCAGACAACTCTCCACGTGGTAGCTGTCGCCATCAAAGGCGGCAACAGGACAAGCCTGCAGA
>RFWA01000545.1 GCA_009922295.1 Betaproteobacteria bacterium | reverse complement strand
CAACTTGCCCGCCAAGAGGCCGGCCTCGCGGACCTGCGTCAGCAATTGCTCAGCTCCACGGCACTGGTCCAATCCCTGGCCGAGCAAAACGCCCAGCTGGTGCAGCGGGTGGAGGCCAACCGGGTACGGGTGCGCTGGTTGACCCTGGCCGTGTTTGTGCTCGGACTGGGCCTGGCGGCGTTGTGGGCACTGGGGCGCTGAGGCTGCCTAGCACCCTTGAGCCACGCGCCGGCCAACGGGCACCCATTGGAGCAGGGCAGCAAACAAGGCCTGCGTCAGGACTGGTTTGGCAATGTGGGCGTTCATGCCGTCTTGGGCGGCCCCGCCCAGGCCGGGTTGGCACGGATGTGGGCCGTGGCCGTGTAGCCATCCCTCACGGGCATTTCCAGGTCCATCAGCACGCAGCCAAATGGACCCTGCGCAAGCAGAGCCAGCGCCTCCTGGCCGTTGTTCGCCACCTTAACCTCGACTTGGACGTGCTTCAGCAACTCAACCGCCACCTGCTGGTTGACCGCTTGGTCTTCAACCAGCAGGATGCGCGCGCCGTTGACATGGCTGAGATCGGGCGTCCGTGCACCGTTTGGGAAATAGCTGCGGTAGCGGGCCGCATCACGCCGGTATTATAATTTTTCATATTCGGTAATACCAACGGCTGGCATGAACACCCTCACCCTCAAGATCCCTGACGCGTTAGACGCAGCACTGCAACTGGCCAGTGCGCGCCGGCACTTGACCAAGTCTGCCGTGGTGCGCAAGGCCCTGGAAAAGGAGCTTGCCGACGAACTCAGTCAGACCACACCGGCGGCCAACTGGCTGGGGCAGTGGCGCGGGGCATTTGCTGGCCAGGCTATCGACCCGGCTGAAAATACTGTGGCTGATACCGCCATCGATGCGCGAGTGGCCCACATCCTGCGCAAGCACCTGCGCTGATGTTGCTGCTGCTCGACATCAACATCATTTTGGATGTTGTCTTTCAGCGCCCGGGCGAGCCCGCCTCCTCAGCCTTGATTGGCGCTTGCAATGAGCAGCATCAGGCCTGGGTGGCCTGGCACTCGGTCGCGACGCTGGCCTACTTGATCGAGCGCGAACGCAATCCTGCTGTGGCGCGTGAGCTTGTGACGGGCTTGCTCAGCTGGGCCAGGGTGGCGACCACCGGGCACCAGGACGCGCTACAGGCGCTGCGGTTGCCAATGTCAGATTTTGAAGACGCCTTGCAGGTGAGCGCTGCTCAGGCCTGCGGGGCCGACTACATCATCACCCGCAACGGGCGGGACTTCGTGCAATCGCCACTGCCAGCATTATCGCCAGAAGAGTTTTTAGCCCGGCATCCTTTGACGTGACACCGGGTCAACTTGGGGCTTGGCGGCCTACACCCTCCCGTCAGGGCGCTACCTCACGTCAGGGCGAGACCAGAGCCAGCTTGGGGAAGTAACTGCGGTAGCGGGCCGCATCACGGGTGAGCAACTGCAAACCACCCACCAGGGCATGGGCACCAATGTAAAAGTCCGGCATGGGTGAGGTTTTCAGGCCATGGGTCTGGCGATACACCTTGAACGCCTGGCCGGCCAGAAAAGCGGCGTCCCAGGGCAGCGGCTGCCGCTGCAGCGGCAACTGGGCCAGCGCGGCCTCCAAGTCAGCGGCGCGCTCAAAACGCGGGCTCAGCTCCGCCAGAATCAGCGGGTTGATGATCAGTGGCGCGCGGCTGCCACAGCGGTCCAGTTGCTCAAGCGACCAATTAGCCCAGGTAGGGTCATCAGCCAGCACATCGATCAGCACACAGCTGTCTACCAGCGTGCCCTGCAGCTGAGCCGGCTGCAGATAACGGGCATCCGGCTCGCGGGCTGCCAAGTCGTTCACAGTGGGGGCTTTCAGGCGCGCAAAAAGGCCATGAATTCGTCGGTGCCCATGCCCTTGAACTGGCTGGCATTGGCACTGCCGCGCACCCGCTCAAAGGCCGCACGAACGCTGGCGACCGGCGCAGCCACTGGGCGAATGACGACGTCGCCATTGGCGAGCACCTCAAACTCAACCTCGCTGTGC
>RFWA01000544.1 GCA_009922295.1 Betaproteobacteria bacterium | reverse complement strand
GCGCCGTGCAGCGCCATGCTGCCCTTGCGCCAGTAAAAAACCGCTATCGCGCCCAACACGATCAGCAACACCGCGCCGCCGTAGGGAATGACCCAGTTGTTGCGCACTTGACGCCAGGCTTCGCCGGCGTTGGTGAGGCGCGAGCCTGGGTACTGCACAAAGGGCTGGATCAGGTTGCCGGCCTCCGGCGTGGGCAGGCTGCTGTAGCCGGTGGCGCCGGCGCCTACCTGGCGCCACATCGGGGCATTATTCCCGGGCTGCACCTTATCGCGTTCGCCATTGGTCTGTTTGGCGTAGCCGGGGTCGTTGCTGGCGTCGGGCTACCGCGCCGGCGGCTGCCTGAGTCTGTGCCTGCACACTGCTGCCAAGCAGGGCCAGCAGCAACGCAATGGACAACACTTTGTTCATGCGGGTCTCCCCTCAGTTGGTGCGGCTGTAATCATTTTGCCCGTATTGGGCCCGCGCCTTGAGCTGTGACTCCCAACTGGCTTTGTCAGCGGCTTTCCAGCCGGCCACGGTGTAGGCCTTGCCGGTGCCGGCTGAGGGCGCGGTGTCTTGCGCTGGTGTGCCCAGAGATTGGGGCTTGTCGCTGCAAGCCACCAGGCCAGCAGCAGCGATGAGCGTCAAAAGAAGTTTCATGATTTCACCCCTGCGGCAGGCGGCTGCCCGGCCTGCTTGGCGCCATAGGCCGTGCCCCAGCCCCAGACCTCAGCCCCTTTGCCCCGCTTAAGCACGCGGTTGCGCAAAATGTCGGCGATCACATCGCCATCGCCCGCGATCAGGGCCTTGGTCGAACACATTTCGGCGCAGACCGGCAACTTGCCCTCGGCCAGGCGGTTGCGGCCGTATTTCTCGAACTCGGCCTGGCTGCCATTGGCTTCAGGGCCGCCCGCGCAGAACGTGCACTTGTCCATCTTGCCGCGCACACCAAAGGTGCCATGCAGCACCACGCCTTCATCGGTGCGGTAAAAGCAGTTGACCGGGCAGACGGCCATGCAGGGCGCGTCACTGCAATGCATGCAGGCCACTGAAATTGATTTTTCGCCGGGCACGCCGTCGTTCAGGGTGACGACGCGGCGGCGGTTCACGCCCCAGGGCACCTCATGCTCGTTTTTACAAGCCGTGACGCAGCCGTTGCACTCGATGCAACGCTCGGCGTCGCAGATGAATTTCATTCTTGCCATGGTCTTCTCCAGTCAGTTCAGTCGGGCGCGTGCTTCAGGCTTTTTCGACGTTGCAAACCGTGGTCTTGGTTTCCTGCATCATGGTCACGCTGTCATACCCGTAGGTGGTGGCGGTGTTGATAGCCTCGCCGCGCACAATAGGCGCTGCGCCATTCGGGTAGTAGGCCAGCATGTCGGCGCCCTGCCAGCGTCCCGAGAAGTGGAAGGGCATGAAGACCGTGTCGGGCCCGACCCGCTCGGTCACCATGGCCTGAACGTTCAAGCGAGCACCCGTGGGTGTGGAGACCCAGGCCCGCTCGCCGTTGCGAATGCCCTTGTCCGCTGCCACCTTGGGGTTGATCTCGATGAACATCTCTTGTTGTAACTCGGCCAACCAGGGGTTGGAGCGGGTCTCTTCGCCACCGCCTTCATATTCGACCAATCGGCCCGAGGTCATGACCAGCGGGAATTTCTCATGCACCTTGTCGGCGATGTTTTTGTCCTGGATGGTCTTGAACAGCGTGGGGAGGCGCCAGAAGGCTTTTTTATCGTCGTGCGTTGGGTACTTGATCTGCAGGTCAGCCCGGTTGCCGTACAGCGGCTCGCGGTGCTGAGGAATGGCGTCGGGGAAGTTCCAGACCACCGCGCGCGCCTTGGCATTGCCAAAAGGATGGCAGCCATGGCCCTTCATGAAGACGCGGATCATGCCGCCCGACGCGTCGGTCTTCCAGTTCTTGCCCTCGGCCGCAGTTTTTTCCGGGTCGGTGAGTTCGTCCCACCAGCCCAGTTTTTTGAGCAACACATGGTCGAGCTCGGGGTACCCGGTGGTGATGTCGGCGCCCAGCGAATGCGAGCCGTCTTCGGCCAGCAGGCTTTT
>RFWA01000543.1 GCA_009922295.1 Betaproteobacteria bacterium | reverse complement strand
TGTCCATCAAGATGGCGCCCTCGTCATACAAGGACTGACGCAGGTCGGTCAGTCGCAGGGTGTCGCTGGCCTGTTTATAGTCGCTCACGGTGATGGAAGCCACGTCTTCTCCTTGCCGGTTGATTCTTAAGCTCATGCATGCGTCGCATGCCGCTTATCAGGTCGCGCATCGTCTGCAGTTCAGCGCGCCATAAACCGATTAAAACTTCGATACACCAAGTCCCAAGCCACCATCAACCTCAAGTGCGACACCGGTGACCCACTCGGCGCGGGCCAAGTATTCAATAGCCTCGGCAACCTCAGCGACCGTGCCAATTCGGGCCAGCGCATGGTCTGGCGCGATGGCTGCATAGCGCGCGTCAGCCTGCTCCGCTGTAAACAGGCCGGCGCGTAAGTTGATCTCTGTACTGACAGCGCCGGGCAACACACAAGCGACTCGAATTTGGCGCCTTCCAAGCTCTGCCGCCATGACGCGTGACAGGCCCTCAACAGCCGCTTTGGTGGTGGCATAGGGTGATGCGCCGGGGTAGGCTCGCCGGTTATGGATGGAGCCTAAGAAAATAATCGCGCCCTGGGTTTTTTCGAGGTGAGGCACTGCCATGCTCGAGAGCATCATCCCCGAGATGACATTGGTATTAAACGCCTCTTGCAGCACCTGCTCGCTGTATTCGGCGATGGCTTGCCGGTACATGTTGGCAGCGTTATTCACCAGTAAGTCCAGCCTACCACCATGTGCAACGGCCGCCTCGAGCATAGCCACTCGATCCGCCTGTACCGTCACATCCCCCACCACGGCCCTACAAGCCGGGCCGATTGAGGCCGCGACGGCCTCAATCTTGTCTCGCCGCCTCCCGCTGATCGTGACTTTGGCGCCGCGCGCGGCAAACAGTCGGGCTGTGCCCTCGCCAATGCCAGAGCCACCCCCGGTGATCAGCACAGACATGTCTTTTACTTCACGCATCAGCTGATTTCCTCAAATAAGTTTATGTTCGCTGCCGACAGAAGGATACAACTGGTATTCAAGCGGAGCCGGGCGAACCGGATCATCCGCTAAGTCATTCATTCACTCAAGTTGGACTATTTGTCTTCAACAAACTTGCCGCCCTGAATCTTCATGACCGCGTAGCCAAAGCTGGGGATACGGGTCGCAGGATCGGTGATCGTCCAAGTGCCGCGGCCAATAACCACGGGCAAATTCTTGGTCGCTAGCATGGCGGCTCGAACTTTCTCACGTGTCGGATTGGGTCCGGCGGCTTTGATGGCGTTCGCAGCAATCAGGCCCATGGAATAGCCCACCATCGCCCAAGAGTCTGGGGCTACGTTGTAGCGCTTGGTGTAGTTCACAATGAAGGTCTTGGCCATGTCGTTCACGCCAGTGGGAACCGACTCGGCAGAGAACAGGGTGCCCTCAACGGCCGTGCCACCTGCTTTGACGAAGTTCACCGAGCCCATCCCGGTGTTACCAACCAGCAGCGTGCTGGCCGCCATGCCGGCCTGCCTTGCTTGCAGGATGATGTTTGCACCTTGCTCGGGTGGTGTGGACAGGAACAGGCAGTCTGCTTTGGCATTGGCAATTTTGGTGGCCAGAGCCGTGAAATCTGTATCGGCCGACAGGATGGACTCTTCCGCGGCTATCGCTACGCCACCCTTCTTGATGGTGTCGCGGAACACGTTGTTTTGAAGGATGTAGCCCTCGTTGTCACGGATGGTGATGTTGAAGCAGCTTTTGGGTTTGCGCTTTTGTGCAACATGCTCTCCCAGAAGGGTCATGTACTGGTCAGCTGTCTCAGTCACTTTGAACACCCATGGTCCTGGGGCCAGGACTGCTGGCGACGTTGCCGTGGTGAAGATCGGTATCTTGAGTTCATTGGCGACTGGAGCGGCAGCCATGGCTTCACCTGTGGCGACCGGGCCGATCACCATCACGGCGTTATCGCGGGTGGCCATACGGGTCAACAGAGCCAGTGCTTCTTGGGTGTTGGATCGGTTGTCCTCGATCATCAGGCTAACCTTGGTCGCCCCAAAGTAGTTGCTGGCTTGC
>RFWA01000542.1 GCA_009922295.1 Betaproteobacteria bacterium | reverse complement strand
GCCGGCTGAGGCCGGAATTTCCGTGGCGGCCATCCGTCAGTTTGCCGGTACGCTGCCTATCTTGGGGGTTTGCCTGGGCCACCAGGCGATTGGTGCGGCTTTTGGTGGCAACATCGTGCGGGCGCAGCAGCTGATGCACGGCAAGACCAGCGTCATCAGCACCACCCAAGTTGGCGTGTTTGCCGGGCTGCCGACGCAGTTCACCGTGAACCGCTACCATTCGCTGGCCATTGATCGCGCCTCCTGCCCAGGCAGTCTGCAGATCACGGCCTGGACGGAGGACGGCGAAATCATGGGCGTACGCCATGCCACGCTGGATGTGGAGGGCGTGCAGTTTCACCCCGAGAGCATCCTGACCGAGCACGGCCATGCGATGCTGGCTAATTTCTTGGCCCCGCGACCCTGATTTTGCTATTATTTAAGTAGCTGAATCATCAATAATCACAAGGCCTGGAGCCCAAAATGACCTCAAACACTGACTTTCTGCGGGTTGACCTGCGTAGCGACACCGTCACGCAGCCTACGCCTGGCATGCGCGCTGCCATGGCCGCTGCGCCCTTGGGCGACGACGTCTTTGCAGATGACCCCAGCGTCAACGCACTGCAAGCGCAGATTGCTGATTTGCTCGGCTTTGAGGCGGCGCTTTTCGTGCCCACCGGCACCCAAAGCAACCTGTGCGCCCTGCTGGCGCACTGCCAACGGGGTGATGAGTACATCGTCGGCCAGATGGCGCACTGCTACCGGTGGGAGGGTGGCGGCGGCGCAGTGTTCGGCAGCCTGCAGCCGCAGCCCTTGAACCACCAGCCTGACGGCACCCTGGCGCTGGCTGAAATTGCTGCAGCCATCAAGCCCGACGACGCGCACTTTGCCCGCACCCGGCTGCTGGCGCTGGAAAACACCTTTGGTGGCAAGCGCCTGCCCATGGACTATGTGCAGCAGGCCACCGACCTGGCCCGCCAGCATGGCCTGGCCCGCCACCTTGACGGCGCACGTTTGTTTAATGCCGCCGTGGCGCAGGCAACCGAACTGGGTACCGATCCGTACCAGGAGGCACGCCGCATTGCCAACTGTTTTGACAGCGTCTCGGTCTGCTTCAGCAAGGGGCTGGGCGCGCCGGTTGGCTCGGCCCTGTGCGGTAGCCGCGAACTGATTGCACGGGCGCACCGAATCCGCAAGATGGCGGGCGGCGGCATGCGCCAATCTGGCGGGCTTGCGGCAGCGGCCTCCTATGCACTGGCAAATCACGTGCAGCGCCTGGCCGACGATCACGCCTTGGCGCAGCGCTTGGCCGCGGGCCTGCGCCGCCTGCCGGGTCTGGTGGTAACGCAGCCCCAGACCAACGTGGTGTTTGTTGATCTGGAGGGCTCGGCACGGGCGCATGCCGCGGATCTGATTCCACAACTGGCGCGACATGGCGTGCTGGCCACCGGCCTGTACCAACTGCGCTTTGTGACCCACCTGGATGTCGACGCTGCGGGCATTGACCACGCGCTGGCCGTCATCGGCGATATTTTCTCCCGCTGAGGGTAGGGCGCCGTGGCAGGGATCGAGCACCTCGGCCTGTTCTTGGCAGCCGGTCTGCTGCTGAATCTGACGCCCGGGCCAGATGTGCTGTTCATCGTCTCCCAGGGGCTCAAAGGCGGTTGGAGGGCTGGGGCCGTCGCGGCCCTGGGCATCACAGGCGGTATCTTTGTCCATATTGCTGTGGCAGCGCTCGGTCTGGGCGCTTTGCTGGCCGCTTCACAGACAGCATTCGTCCTGCTGAAGTGGGTGGGTGTGGCCTACTTGCTGTATGTTGGCTGGGGCATGCTGGGCGTGCGTCGGCTGGAGGCTGGGTCAGCTTCGATGATTGCTATGGATAAAATAGCAGAAAAGTCAATAGCAGCAAAGGCTAGAGGCCAATTTGGCTATATAAAAATATTTCATCAGGGCTTCTGGACCAATGCGCTCAACCCCAAGGTCGCCCTGTTCTTTCTGGCGTTTCTGCCTCAGTTCATTGCCCCAGAGGCCGAGCACAAGGCGCTCACCTTTGTGCTGCTGGGCCTGCTGTT
>RFWA01000541.1 GCA_009922295.1 Betaproteobacteria bacterium | reverse complement strand
CGCGCCATCGTGACCAACTGTCCTCGCGTCATACTCACGATCCAAACCCTCCCTTGACCATCGGATGAGCGCGTTCTGCCCCTGCCCGTACTCGCAACGCATGACGGCTTTCCCGTTCGTGACGTTCAAGGCTATTGGTGGTGGCCGTCATGACCTGCGATTCCCGCGCTTGCTCCATGCGACGCTTGGCATCCTCAACCATCTTCTCCGCATCCTGGCTGGGGGATGACGACCGATGGCGAGTCTCCGAATACCGCGATTCCACATACGCGGCAAGGTCTTGCACGGAACAATCCTGCGGGAACATCATTTCCAAATCATACGCACTGTCCGCCGCCATTTGTCCCGACCGGACATTCTGCCAGCGCGGATCGCCCTCATCCCACCGCTTCTTATAGCCCCAATACGGGACATGGGCGCCTGCCACCCATTCGATCTTGACCTTATCCCCCGTCAAGGCGCGAAGCCGCGCCACCACGGACTGTGGTGGCACGGGGTCGCCCCGTAGCGAAACCAGCAACGAGGCGTTCGCCATCTTACGACATCACCGACGCTTCAACCGACGCGGCGACCTTGGGCTGCGTGGTAATAGTTCCGGCGGCAACCACAGCCCACCGCAACGTATCGCCTGGCACGCAGACCGCATTGCTGTCCGTCGCGGTGATTGGCACGTTGACGTTCGTCCCCGCCGCCGCAATCGCGGTGGTGAGGTCATACGCAGCGGTCAGCGCCACATCGGCGGCAGCCACGCTGCTGTAGCGAATCAACTGGGCAGTAATCGCACCTGAGCCAGCCGCAGCGGTGCCACCCTGAATGTTCGCCGCCATCACATAAAACGTGCGGCTGCGCGGGATGGACACATATACGGCAGTGGTGGCCGTCCCCGTAAACGTCTGTCCAGTGCCACCCAACGAGGCGTGCAGCGTCTGGAAGTTTGTCTGCTGGGTGTTCGGCGGGACAGGCTCAAAGTTATACGGCCATGGGGCAAGTCCATTGGGCATTGTCTAAGTCTCCATAGATATGATGGGGATTGGAAAGGAGAGGGCTAGAGAAGTCTAACCCCCTCCCTATCAATCACTAGACAACCCAGTTGAAGCCCTGCGTGTCCGTGTAGCCCGTGATGGACGCCAGGGCATTGCGCTGACGGGTCATCACGTTGAAATACTGCTTGTACGAGGTATTGAAAGCGTCCGCGCCATCCACAAAGCGGACCGCCCCCGAGTTCTCGTACTGCACCGGCGACCAATCCATCGCATCTACCCACTGGAGCGACGGCAGGTGCAGCAGGTACACGGTGCCAAGCGGGCAATACGGATCCATGACCAGCGGAATTCCAAGGATCGTATCGACCTCATAGCCACCCGGCAGGCCAATCTTGCCCCCTGGTGTGGTCGGCATCGTGCGCTGGCCGAGGACGCTCTGAATCAGTTGCTTGCCCACGCCGAAGGTCGTGACAATCATGTACTCCTTCGGGTTGAGCGTGGCATTGAAGCCGGAGCGCGTGAACAGCAAGGTCGCCAGCGACCAGATGTCCATTTCCTGCGGCGTGGTGCCAACCTGCGTGCCAGCGGTAAACTTGAGCGCATCCCAGCGGGTGTAGGTCGCCGCGCTAATGGCGTGCAGCGTGGTGTACGCCGAGCCACGGTTGGTGATGTTCACCAAGCCGTTGCAATAGGCGTTGAGCGCATCGCCCGACAAGTTTGCCTGAACGAGGATGTCGGTGGCTGCCATGCTGGCAATACCCGTCGCCAGCGTCACGGTCGCAACACCCGTCGCCGTGCTCAACACGTTGGAGACCGCCGAAATCTTGGCGGTGCCACGGTTGGTCACGCCCGTTGCATCATAGACCGCAACGTACATATTGGGCTGCACCCACAAGCCGCCTGGGCCTGCGCCCGAGATGCCGTAGGGGGCATTGACCACAATGCTGACGGTCGACGAAGCGGTCGCAATAACCGCACGAACGCCTGTGCCGTTGCCCTGCAACGCTTCTTCCATGCCCAGCTGCAACGCCTGTGCAAAAGCGCGAGTAATCTTCTCGCGGAGCGACA
>RFWA01000055.1 GCA_009922295.1 Betaproteobacteria bacterium | reverse complement strand
CGCGCGCCCCGACAGTCTGCCGGCCCTGCACGATTTTGGTGGGCCGCTGCTGCTCGTCAGCGGCGAACACGACCGCCTGTGCCCTGCCGCTTGGCAGCGCGAAATGCAGCTGGCCCAACCGGCTGCGCGCTGGCTGGAACTGCCCCGAGTTGGGCACTTTGTGCCGCTCGAAGCACCCGGGCGCTTGAGCCTGGCCCTGCGGCAATGGCTGCAGGCATGACCAGCCGCGCCCGTCACCAACCCTTTTCACTCTAGGCATCACCATGTGGACCGACGAACAGATCAAAGACCGTTTCATCCCCTTCAATAGCCTGCGTTACAGCACGGAGGCCTTTATTGACTACCGCATCCCGGGTTGCGCGCCGAAGAAGAACTACGCCCTGATCGGGCCTGGCGTGTCGCAAAACCCGAACCAGCCTGTGAGCCTGCGCGAGAAGCACGGCTTCCAGGTGGGTGGCGTGGCCATGCCCCCGGGCAAAATCAACCCGCCGCACATGCACTTCACGGCCGAAGTCTTCATCTGCACCAAAGGCCGCTGGGACCTGCACTGGGGCTTCAACCCCGACCCCCTCAAAGCCCAGATCGGCGCAGGCGACATCGCCAGCATGCCGACCTGGATTTACCGCGGCTTTCAGAACGTGGGCGACGACGAAGGCTTCATGTTCACCGCGCTCGGCCAGGACGACACTGGCGGCATTCTCTGGGGCCCGCAGACCCTGCAAGCGGCTCGGGAGCAGGGCGTGCACCTGACTGAGGACTACCAGATCATCGACGAGCAGCTTGGCCAGACCTGGGACGAACACACCATGCGCCGCCTGCAACCCATGACGCCCCAGGAGATCGCCCAGCTGCGCCGCTGGACACCCGAGCAGATGGGCCAGCGCGTGGTGCGCCATGCCGACCTGCAGTGGTCCAGCCGGGCGCTGCTGGACGCCGCGCTGCCCGGTTGCGGTGCCCAGATGGCCCCGGTGATCGGTTTGGGCCTGAGCCAAGACCGTAACCACCAAGCGCCCATCGGCAATGCGCACGGTTTCTCGATCGAGTGGCTCAAGATCCCGGTGGGTGGACAGGTCTCGCAGCACCGTCTGGCCTGCCAGCAGGTGCTCACCGTGCACCAGGGTGCAGTAGCTATTTCGGTATCAAATCAAGCCTCAGACCCCGTGGATATTGAAGATAATGCTATTACATCAATAGCAAACGGCCACGCCGAGGGTTGGGACAGCTTTGCCATGCCGCCCGAGGTCTGGCGCGCTTACCGCAACATCGGTGACACTGAGGCGTTGGTGCTGCTGATGACACCGGGCGACGGCCGCAAAACCATCGACTGGGCGCCGGCGGTGGTCAGCGCTGCTGCCGCGGCCGGTGACGCCATCGACGCCAACGGTTACCTTGCCCTCAAACGTTTCACTGACAGGTCTCAACGATGAATACCTCGCCGCACCCCACTTCGCCACAACGCATCCTCACCACCCACGTCGGCAGCCTGCCCCGGCCGGAGCACGTCGTCACCCAGCTGTTTGCCCAGGACAGCGGCCTGAATTACTTTGAAGCTGAGTTCGACACCATCATGGCCGCCGAGGTCAGCGGTGTGGTGGCGCGGCAGGCGGCGTCCCGCGTCGATGTGGTGAGCGATGGCGAAATGAGCAAGATCTCCTACGCCACCTACATCCGTCACCGCCTGACCGGTTTTGAGCTGGGCGAAATGCCCCGCGCCACGCCGCGCGACCTAGACGACTTTCCAGATTTCAAGGAGCGCCTGGCCAAGCTTGGCGCTACCCCGAAGTACCAGCGCCCGATCTGCACCGGCCCGATTGCGGTCAAAGACCTGAGTGGCCTGCACAAGGACATTGCCAACCTGCAGGCGGCGGTGGCCGCTGCCGGCAGCACGGCCACACCGCCGGTGCGCGCCTTCATGAACAGTGCCTCGCCCGGCGTGATTGCGGTGTTCCAGCCCAACCGCTATTACGCCAGCACCGAGCAGTACCTGCAGGCCCTGGCCGAGGCCATGGCGACCGAGTACGAGGCCATTGTGGCCGCCGGGCTGGATTTGCAGATCGACGCGCCCGACCTGGCCATGGGCCGGCACATCAAGTTCCGGGACGTGGACGACAACGAGTTTTTGCGCAACGCCCATTTGCAGGTGGAGGCGCTCAACCACGCGTTGCGCAACATCCCGGCCGAGCGTATCCGCATGCACGTGTGCTGGGGCAACTACGAGGGGCCGCACCACTTTGACATCGGGCTGGAGAAGATCCTAGACGTGGTGCTGAAGGCCAAGCCCGCCACGGTGCTGTTCGAAGGTGCCAACCCGCGCCACGCCCATGAGTGGGAGGTTTGGGCCAAGGCCGGGCGCGCGGGCAAAATCGCTGACCACAAGGTGCTCGCACCCGGTGTGCTGGACACGGTCAATAACTTTATCGAGCACCCGCGGCTGGTGGCGCAGCGCCTGCTGACCTATGCCAACATCGTCGGCCGCGAGCGTGTGATGGCCGCCACCGACTGCGGCTTTGGCACCTTTGCTGGGTTTGGTGCCATCCACCCGCCGATCTGCTTTGCCAAACTGGCCAGCATGGCCGAAGGCGCCAAACAAGCCAGCGATGAATTGTGGGGCCGGGCATGAGCGCCGCCCACATGCCGCTGGACACCGGCCTGCCCGAACTGCTGCGCAGCGGGCGGCGCCTGCGCGGCATCTTCAATGGCATTCCATCCCCCGCATTGGTCGAGATGTGCGCCTTTGCTGGCTTTGACTTCCTCATCATCGACAACGAGCACGGCAGCGCCGGCATCGAAAGCACCGAGCACATGCTGCGCGCGGCCCGCGCCAGCGGTCTGCCCACGCTGGTTCGCTGCCTGGAGCATGACATTGCCCGCACGCTGGACATCGGCGCCGGCGGCGTGCAAATTCCGATGGTCAACACCGCCGCCCATGCAGCGGCCCTGGTGCAGCGCGTCAAGTACCCCTTGCCGCCCGGCGCGGCTGGCATCAGCGGCCAGCGTGGTAGCGCGTTTTCAACCCGTGCCGCTGGCTACGGCGCCTTTGGCGGGCCAGCACACACCCAGCGCAGCAACGAGAGCGTGGTGCTGGTGGTGATGGTGGAAACCCCTGAGGGCGTGGCCAATGCTGCCGCTATTGCCGCCGTACCCGGGGTGGATGCGGTCTTTGTTGGCCCCAATGACCTGGCCCACAGCATGGGCCATGAGAACCGCTTCCATGAGGCGCCCGTGCAGGCCGCCATTGAGCGCACGATCAAGGCAGTGGCCGCTGCCGGCAAGTGCCCCGGCGTGCTGGCGCTGACCCATGAGGATGAAGACCGCTACGCCGGCTGGGGTGCGCGCTACTTTGCCACCGTGACCACGGGTTTGATCAGCAGGGCACTCAAGGAGGCCGCGCAGGGCGGCCGCGCGGCCCTGAATTACTGAGCGGCCAGAAAGCCGCCGGTCTGGCGGCGCCACAGGTCGGCGTACAGGCCGCCCTGCGCCAGCAGCTCGGCGTGGCTGCCGGCTTCGACGATGCGGCCCTGGTCCAGCACCAGCAGCCGGTCCATGCGGGCAATGGTGGACAGCCGGTGGGCAATGGCGATCACGGTCTTGCCCTGCATCAGATCCACCAATTGGGCCTGGATGGCCTGCTCGACTTCGCTGTCAAGGGCCGAGGTGGCCTCGTCCAGCACCAAAATAGGCGCGTCTTTGAGCAGCACCCGGGCAATCGCAATGCGCTGGCGCTGCCCGCCCGAGAGCTTGACGCCGCGCTCGCCGACGCGGGCATCGAGGCCGGTGCCGCCGTCGGGGTCGCGCAGCCCCTGCACAAAATCCAGCGCCTGCGCTTTGGCCGCGGCTGCCGTCACCTGCTCGCGGCTGGCGCCGGGCCGGCCGTAGGCGATGTTGTCGGCCACCGAGCGGTGCAGCAGCGAGGTGTCCTGCGTCACCATGCCGATCTGGGCCCGCACGCTGTCCTGGCTGCAGGCCGCCGTGTCCTGCCCGTCGATCAGGATGCGGCCGCTGCCGGGCTCAAAAAAGCGCAACAGCAGGTGAACCAGTGTGGACTTGCCGGCGCCCGAGCGGCCCACCAGCCCGATGCGCTCGCCCGGCCGGATGGTGAGCTTGATGTCCTGCAGCACCGGACGGCCAGCCGAGTAGGCAAAGCTGAGCTGCTCAAAGCGGATTTCGCCCTGGGTCACATGCAGCTCCGGCGCGCCGGGACGGTCGGGCTGGCCCAGCGGGCGGGCGATGCTGTCCATGCCCTCCTGCACCACGCCCACGTTCTCAAAAATGCCGGCCACCTCCCACGACACCCAGCCCGCCGTGCTGGTGATCTGCCAGGCCAGTGGTAGCGCCATGGCAAACACGCCCACCTCCAGCCGCTGGCCCTGCCACAGCCACAGGCCCACTGTGGCTGTGGCCACCAGCAGCAGCGCATTCATCAGCCACAGCGTCCAGATGAAGCGGGTTACCAGCCGCATGTGGGCGGCGATCGATCCTTGGTGCGCCGTGATCACCTCGCGCACATGCTGGTCCTCGTCGCTGGCGCGGGCAAACAGCTTCACGGTCAGGATGTTGCTGTAGCTGTCCACCACGCGCGCCATCACGCGCGAGCGGTCGGCTGAACTGACCCGAGCCAGGTCGCGCAGTCGGGGCACAAAATAGCGCAGGAACAGCACGTAGCCGGCAAACCAGCCCAGCGTGGGTAGCGCCAGGCGCCAGTCGGCCTGGGCCAGCAGCACCAGGCTGGCCAGCCCGTAGATCAGGATGTACCAGACCGAGCGCACGCCCTGCACCGCGCTCTCGCGCAAGGCATTGCCGGTCTGCATCACCCGGTTGGCGATGCGCCCGGCAAAGTCATCCTGAAAAAACGGCCAGCTTTGCCGTACCACGTGCCAGTGGTTCTGCCAGCGCACCAGGCTGGTGAAACCCGGCATCACCGCATTGAAGCGCAGCAGGCTGTCCAGCAGCAAAATCAGCGGACGCACCACCAGCATGAAGACCAGCATGGCCAGCAGCATCGGCCCGGCCTGCGCCAGGGCAGCCGGCCGGTCGCTGGCGCCCATCAGGGCCACCAGCCGGCCCAGCAGCACCGGCAGCACGGTGTCGCTCAGGGCCACCAGCAGGCAACTCAGCAGCATGGCCGCAAACAAGCCGCGCGCCTGGCGCACAAAGTGCCAGTAAAAGGCCAGCAACCCTGGCGGCGGCGCTTCAGACGGTGGGGTGGCCGTGGCCTGGATGCGGGATTCGAAGCGGCGAAACAGCGCGCTGAACATCGGCGCTCAGCGCCGCTGCGCCATCAGGGACCGCAGGTCGGCCTCGTAGCCTTTGAGGGTCTCCAGCGCCTTGGCGCGCTGGCTCGGGCTGGTGCTGTTGTGCAGCGCAGCGTAGGTGCGGCAGTTTTCCTGAAGCAGTTTGATTTGTTGGCTGCGGTAGATGGGGTCGGGTGAATTCACAGCGCGATCGAGCAGGCCACGCGCCTCCAAGCGGTTGCGCTCGGCGCCAAGCCCGCCACTCTGGATCAGGCGCAGGGTTTGCAGGGTGTCCGTATGGCGATCCAGTCTGCCGTACAGGCCCTCAGCACGGTCCACCAGCCGTTTGACGTGGCGCGCACGTCGCTCGCCCGGCGTGCCGTCCAGCCAATCTTCGCGCCAGGTTTCGTTGCGTTTGTCGAGCTGACGCGCCAGTTGCGCCAACTGCTCGGGCTTAAGCAACAGGGTGACCGCGGTCAGGGTTGGCTCGGCCTGATCAGCGGCCGCATTGAGCCGTGGCAGAAATTCGTTGTACAACTCGCACAGTTGTTCGGGTGTGACATTCCCTGGCGTCAGGCGTTGCAGCTTGTCAAGCAAACCCAGGTAGATGGGCAGCTCGTTGCTACGGTGCCAGGCATGCAGTGCGGCCAGGTCAGCCCGAACCCGAGTGGTTTGTGCCTGGGTGAAATCAAAGTAGCTGTCCAGCCACCAGTAAGCCAGCTCCGGGGCCTGGCTGTAGCCGAGCCGCACCGCGCTGCAGCCAGAGAGCAGTATCGCCAGCAGCAGGCCGATAATGCGAAAAACGCGGACACTGAAAAGGGTGGCATTCATGGTGACAGGCATTTCAGACATAGGCACAGGACAGGGTCCTGTGGATGTGGTCATTATGGCCGCGGGCAAAGGTACCCGCATGAAGAGCCGACTGCCCAAGGTTTTGCACCGTTTGGCGGGGCGAACTCTGGTGCAACATGTGGTGGACACGGCGACTGAGTTGCAGGCTCGGCAGGTGGTGCTGGTCACCGGCCATGGCGCTATCGAAGTTGAAGCGCACTTGGCCCAATCCACGCGGCCTGGCGCCCCATTGAATACAAAATTTGTACGCCAAGAGCCGCAGCTGGGCACCGGTCACGCCGTGATGCAGGCCGTGCCCTGCCTGGCCGACGACGGTATGGTGGTGGTCTTGTCGGGTGACGTACCGCTGACACGTGCCGACACCTTGCGCCAACTGCTGGCCGCCAGTGGCGGCAACCGACTGGCCTTGCTGACCATCGACTTCGCCGACCCGAACGGCTATGGCCGCATCGTGCGTGACGGCGATGTGGTGCAAGCGATCGTCGAGCACAAGGATGCCAGCGCCGAGCAACGCCAGATCGCCGAGGTCTATAGCGGCATCATGGCGGTGCCGGCCCGGCTGCTCAAGGGCTGGTTGGGCCGGCTGGACACCCACAACGCCCAGGGCGAGTACTACCTGACCGACATCGTCAAGTTTGCCGTGGCCGACGGCGTGCCGGTGGTAGCGCACCGTATTGACGATCCGATGGAGGTGGCCGGTGTCAATAGCCCGGTGCAATTGGCCGAGTTGGAGCGTGCCTGGCAAAAGAAGGTGGCGATGCAACTGATGACCGATGGCGTACGCCTGGCCGACCCCGCGCGGCTGGACGTGCGCGGCACCCTGACGTGCGCTCAGGATGTGGCTATTGATGTCAACTGCGTGTTTGAGGGCCAGGTGTCTCTGGGCGAGGGGGTGAGCATTGGCGCCAATTGCGTGATCATCAACGCCAGCATTGCCGCCGGCGCGGTGATCCACCCGTTCACGCACATTGAAGGCGGTGCGCCGGGTAGCAAGGACGCCGTCGAGGTTGGAACCGGTGCGCTGGTCGGCCCCTTTGCCCGGCTGCGCCCCGGTGCTCGGCTGGGCGAGCAGGTGCACATCGGCAATTTTGTCGAGGTCAAAAATTCCACCCTGGCCAAGGGTACCAAGGCCAACCACCTGGCCTACCTGGGTGACGCGGTGGTGGGCGAACGGGTCAACTACGGCGCCGGCAGCATCACCGCCAACTACGACGGCGCTTTTAAGCACCGCACGACGATCGAGGCCGATGTGCATGTGGGCAGCAACTGTGTGCTGGTGGCGCCGGTCACACTGGGCGCCGGCGGCACGGTAGGGGGCGGCTCAACCATCACCAAAGACACGCCGCCTGGCGCGTTGACGGTGGCACGCGGCAAACAACTGGGCATCCCCAACTGGAAGCGCCCCAGCAAATGAGCGAGGCCGCAGAGCCGCCCCCGCAGCGCATCGAGCGGCTGGAGCGTGAGTTGCGCCTGGCCCGCAACGAGCTGGACGAGTTCACCCGCGCCGTGTCGCATGACCTGAGGGCGCCATTGCGCCACCTGGGTGCCTACACCCAGATCCTGCGGGAAGATCTGCCCGAACCGCAGCTGGCGCAGGCGCTGCCGCACCTGGACCGCATCAGTGAGGCGGCGCGCTTGATGGGGCAACAGATTGACGGGCTGATGCGGCTCGCCCAATGCGGGCAAGCCCCTATTCAGCCAGAGCCAGTGGATGTCGGGGCGCTGGCCCAAGCGGTCTACACCGACTTGCGGCGTCAGTCCGGGCCCGACGCCGACGAAGGGCCGGATGCGCGGGCCATCGCTTGGCAGGTGGCGCCCGACATTCCACCACTGCTGGCCGATGCCGCCTTGATGCGCGAGGCGTTAGCACAGTTGCTGGCCAATGCGCTCAAGTTCACGCGGCCGCGCGCGCAGGCGCGCATCAGTCTGACTGGCCACCAAGAGTTGGGTCAGTGTGTACTCAACTTGGCTGACAACGGCGTCGGCTTTAACCCGGCTTACCACGCGCGCCTGTTCCAACCCTTTTCGCGCCTGCACAGCGCCAAGGCCTTTGAAGGCCTGGGCCTGGGCCTGGCCATCAGCCGCAAGATCATCGAGCGCCACGGCGGCGAGATTGAGGCCAGCAGGGAGCCAGACGGCGGCTGCCGGGTGAGCGTCAGGTTGCCGCTGGCCTGACAGCTTGTTCACCGGCTGCGCTGGGCGCGACGGTCAATTTGAAGCCCAGCGCTTTCAACACCTTGAAGAGTGTGTCTGAGCTGGGTGCCCGCTCTCCAGACAGACTTTTGTACAGACTTTCCCGGGACAGGCCGGTATCGCGCGCCAGTTTGGACATGCCGCGGGCCCTCGCCACATCGCCCAGTGCAGCGCCCAGCAACAGGGGGTCGCCATCTTCAAGGACCTGCCGAATATATTCAGCGATATCGTCCTCATCCTGAAGGTAGTTGACGAGGTCAAATGGCCGGGTCTTGATTTTGCTCATTCGAGTTCCTTTGACAGTTTGATGGCCCGCTGAGCCTTGATCTGACCCAGCCATTGCATGAACGCCTCGGTGTCGATCACTGTGTGCATGCATGAATTGTAGTCGTATGGCTACAGTTGCAGCAATAGCCTGAGCTTCCATGTCTGCGCAGCATGCGCCGCTTCAGGCCGTGGGCAGCGGCACCACCGCGCCAAACTTGCTGCGCTTGATGCTGAAAAAGGCCTTGACGTTGCGCACATTCGCGTCGCTGGTGAACAGGCGCTGCGTCAGCGCCAGGTAGGCCGGCATGTTGGCGGTGTGTACCACCAGGCAAAAATCCGGTCCGGGTGACACCCGGTAGCACTGCTGTACCGCGTCGTCAGGCGCCACCTTGGCCTCAAACGCCGCCAGCGCAGCCTGGTCTTGCCGGTCTAGCGTGACCTCTACCACGGCGCACAGGCCGTGGCCGGCCACGCTGGCCAGTTTGTCCAAACTGAGCACGGCCACCTGGCGCTCGATCCAACCGGCCTCGTGCAGGCGTTTGACGCGGCGCAGGCAGGTGGGGGGCGACACGTGCACCTTCTTGGCCAGGGCCAGGTTACTTAGTGAGGCATCTTGCTGCAGCTGCGCTAACAGAGCCAGGTCAATCGTGTCGAGTGTGATTTGTTCCATATAAATTTACAAAAGGAAATAAAACACTTTTTTTTATAAATATTGAAATAATTGACGATTTAAACATGTCTTTAGATTTTTTATTGCAAACTGCCCGAAGTACCATTCGCTCAGCTTTCAAAGGGGAATGGCGTATGTGTGGCATTGTTGGTGCGGTTTCGACCCGCAATATCGTTCCTATCCTCGTGCAGGGCCTGCAGCGGCTGGAGTACCGGGGTTATGACTCCTGTGGCGTGGCGGTGCACGCCGGTGGCCTGCAGCGGGCGCGCAGCACCAAGCGCGTGGCCGAGCTGCTGACGCAGGTGACGCAGAGCCACCTCGAAGGCGCCACCGGCATCGCCCATACCCGCTGGGCCACCCACGGCGCCCCGGTGGTGCACAACGCCCACCCGCATTTCAGCCACGGCCCTGGGCCAGATGCCGCCAGCCGCCCCGGCCGGGTCGCCTTGGTGCACAACGGCATCATTGAGAACCATGACGAGCTGCGCGCCAGCCTGCAGGGGCGCGGCTATGTGTTCCAGAGCCAGACCGACACCGAAGTCATCGCCCACCTGGTGGACAGCCTGTACGACGGCGACCTGTTCGACGCGGTCAAGGCCGCCGTGGGGCAGTTGCAGGGGGCTTACGCCATCGCGGTGTTTTGCAAGGACGAGCCACACCGGCTGATCGGCGCACGCGCCGGCTCGCCGCTGATTCTGGGCGTGGGGCAGGGCGGCACCGAGCATTTTCTGGCCAGCGACGCCATGGCCCTGGCCGGTGTGACCGACCAGATTGTTTATCTGGAAGAGGGCGACGTGGCCGACCTGCAGCTGGGCAAATACTGGCTGGTGGACCGGGCGCACAAAGCCCTCACGCCGGCGCAGCGCCCAGTGAAAACCGTGCTGGCCCACAGCGGTGCTGCCGAGCTGGGCCCTTACCGCCACTACATGCAAAAAGAGATTTTTGAGCAGCCGCGCGCCATCGCCGACACGCTGGAGGGCGTGGAGGGCATCGCGCCTGAACTGTTTGATGGCAGCCAAACGAGTGCAGCGCGCGTGTTCAAGGGCATTGATTCGGTGCTGATTCTGGCCTGCGGCACCAGCTACTACAGCGGCTGCACCGCCAAGCACTGGCTGGAGAGCATTGCCAAGATCCCGACCCAGGTGGAAGTGGCCAGCGAGTACCGCTACCGCGACTCGGTGCCCAACCCGCGCACGCTGGTGGTCACCATCACCCAGTCGGGCGAAACCGCCGACACCTTGGCCGCGCTGCGCCACGCGCAAGGCCTGGGCATGACGCACACCCTGACCATTTGCAACGTGGCTACCAGTGCCATGGTGCGCGAATGCGAGCTGGCCTACATCACCCGCGCCGGGGTGGAGATTGGTGTGGCCAGCACCAAGGCCTTCACCGCCCAGCTGGCTGGCCTGTTTTTACTGACGCTGGCGCTGGCGCAATCGCGCGGCCACTTGAGCGATGCCGAAGAGGCGCGCCACCTCAAGGCCATGCGCCACCTGCCTGCCGCGCTGCAGGCCGTGTTGGCGCTGGAGCCGCAGCTGATGGCCTGGGCCGATGACTTCGCCACCAAGGACAACGCGCTGTTTCTAGGCCGCGGCCTGCATTACCCGATTGCCTTGGAGGGTGCGCTCAAGCTCAAGGAAATCAGCTACATCCATGCAGAGGCCTACCC